>NZ_DASYDG010000033.1:0-102015 GCF_036499745.1 Pinirhizobacter sp. | reverse complement strand
GATGTCGCCGTCGTGCAGTTGCTCGATGGCCACGTGGATCATCCAGTTATCACCGGGTGGAATGGACACCGTGACCGCCGAGCCGGCGATGCGCGCGCCTGCGTAGATGGGGCGAAGGTGGCTGGCGAGCAGGCCCTTGCGGCCCTGGGCCTCGTGGATCGTAGCCACGCCCAGCCGCCCCAGCGCGTCGACCAGCGCCTGGTCGGGCCTTTGGACTTTGGTATTGACTGTGGACATGCACCTTTTCCTACGTTCGGAATAGCGCAAAGGTGCGCGCCCTATATGGGGTTTGCCAAATTCGTTTTATGATCAGGCCATAAGCAAATACGATTGATTGCTCGTGAAGGACATATTCCAACTCAACCTGAGGCACCTGGATGCACTGCTTGTCACCGGGCGGTCGGGCAGCATGAGCGCCGCCGCGCGCGAGGTGAATCTGTCTCAGCCTGCCCTTGCCCAGGCGATCGCCAAGATGGAGCGCGTGCTTGGCGAGCGCCTGTTCGACCGGCTGCCCGATGGCGCCGCGCCCACCGCGGCCGGCAAGGTCATGATGGTCCGCGTGAATCGCGCACTGCGTTACCTGGTGCATGGCGGCCGGTTGGTAAGGCGATCGGCGCGGCTGGCACCGCTGCCGCATATCGAGCGGCGCGTGACCATGGTGCAGCTGCGCGCGCTGATCGCTGTCGAAGGCAACAGCAGCTATGTGCAGGCGTCAGAACTGACAGGCCTCTCCCAGCCGGCGGTGCATCGCGCGGTGCGCGAATTGCAGGACATCCTCGGCATGGATCTCTTCGTGCGCGTGGGTCGCATCGTACGGCCGACCGACGTCGCCAGCCGCTTCGTTCGTTTCGCGCGACTGATGCTGGCGGAGCTGCGAGCGGGTGTCGAGGAGATCGGCGCCATGAGCACCGGCGAGGCCGGTCGCGTGATCGTCGGCATCCTGCCCAGTGCGCGCGCCATCTTTTTCTCCGAATTACTCGCCCGGTTCACCACGGCGCACGTGTCGGCGGCGGTGAAGGTGGTCGAGGCGCCCTATCGCGAGCTACTCACAAGCCTTCGCCAGGGCGACATCGACCTGATCATCGGCGCCCGGCGCAATCCGTCGCCGCACCGCGAAGTGGTGCAGGAGGAACTTTACGACGACGATCCGGTGGTGGTCGGGCGCACCGGCCATCCCCTGCAGGGCAAGACGCAACTGGAGTTGCCGGATCTGCTGGCCTATCCCTGGGTCATCTCCGCACCGGGTATTCCCCTGCGTACGAAATGGGAACAGATCTTCCTCAGCCGGGGCGTGGAACCGCCCAGGCTACGCATCGAGTGTGGGTCGGTGTTGGTCACGCGCGGGTTGCTGCTCCAGGGCGACTGGCTTGCCCTCATTTCCCGCGACCAGTTCCTGTTCGAACACCGGGCCGGCACGCTCACGGAAATCGGCGACCTCGGCAAGGAGTTGCGCAGGGGCATCGCGTTGACGCGGCGTCGCGACTGGATGCCCACGCCGTTGCAGGCGGATTTTGTCAGGCGGACACATGCGCTGGCGAGGGAGCGACGCGAAGGGGTTGTTTAATCACCAATCCATTACTCGCTGGCAAATAACACGTCCTGCGAATTCAGCCAGGTTGGCCGTTCGGCCAACGCTCGCGTAGTAACGAGGGCACGCATGAAGCCAGGCACTAAGGTCCTGATCATGCTGTTTCCTCCCTGATTCGGCTCGCAAGCTTCGCGCGAAGTTCGTCATGAACCTCGCGCGCGTCGAAGTAAATTCCGGTCCGTTTCGTCTCTTCTCGTGATGCCACAGCCCGCGCCATAAAAGCGCGTTGCTGCCGGAGGAGGCGAGGGTCCGATTCGGTCGCCATCAGGGGCTGGTCAGGAATCTTCACGGGTCCATCCTTGGTTGAGGGTCCAGCGTGAAGCCTATCGCGGCCCGAAGGCTGGCACGAGCTACATGGATGTTGTAAACTGCCCGTCAACTTCACAGGTGAAGTTACTGCCATGGCCCAAACCCAGCCTTCCATCGCCCCCCTCCCCGAACTCGGCGGCCCGGCCCTGCGCGCCTTCTTCGCCCTGGCCGAGCGTTGGGAATTGCGGGCCAGCGAGCAGCGCACCCTACTGGGCGACCCGCCCGAATCCACCTTCTACAAGTGGAAGCGCGAGCAGGACGGCCATATCGGCCGCGACACCATCGAACGCATCAGTTACCTGCTGGGTATTTACAAGGACCTGGCCATCCTCTTCCCCGACCCGGCCCAGGCCGAAGGCTGGGTCCGCCGGGCCAACACCGCGCCGCTATTCGGCGGGCACTCAGCGCTGGAACGCATGCTGTCGGGGAACGTCGCCGACCTCTTCGTGGTACGCCAATACCTGGACGCCCAACGCGGCTGGAACGGATGAACGCCGAGCCACCGCTGCGCCGCGTGCGCTGGACGCAGGCGTGGCGCATCGTCTCCAGCCGATTCCCGCCCACGGGACTATTCGACCGCATCGCGAACCCGGCGGACCTCGACGCCGTGTTCGCCATCGAGTCGCTGACCAACCCGCGCCTGCGAGCCGAGACGGGCACTCTGTCGCTGGTGCCGCGTGAGCGCCGCATCTCAGGCCCCGGCAGCACACCGGTGATGGCGGCTTTCACCCATCTGAACCCGATGGGCAGCCGTTTTTCCGATGGGTCATGGGGCGTGTTCTACGCCGCGCGCACGGTGGCTACGGCCATCGAGGAAACCGTGTACCACTGCGAAGCCTTCATGCGTGCCACGAAGGAACCGCCCACCGACATGCAAATGCGTTGCTACACCACATCGATCGTGGCGCAGTTGCATGACATCCGTGGTGGTTGGCCGGACGAACAATCGCCCAGCTCCTACGTCGCCAGCGTGACGCTGGCTCGCGCGCTGCGGGCGGCAGGATCCGATGGCATCGTGTACGAGAGCGCGCGGCACGCCGGTGGCCAGTGCGTGGCGGCGTTCTATCCCGATGTCGTTTCGCCCTGCACGCAGGCACAGCACCTGGCCTATCGCTGGGATGGCTCGCGGGTGTCGATGGTGTTCGAACTTACGCCCGTCAAACGACCCAAGCCGATCTAAACAAACCGATAGTAGTGCCTGGACAGGCCGGGTATCGGGTCGCGTATTACCCAAATTCGGGCCCGTAACTCCAAAGCTCACTCCACAGTTTGCGCGCGGGGCCGCAGACAAAGATGTCAGGATGATCCCGGCTTTCTTCATTGACGACGCCCCACGCGTTACCCGAGTGGCCAGCGAGACGGCAATCGGTAAAGAGTTCATCGGCGCGCTCACGTGAACTTCCCAGTACGATCACTGTGCGTGGCGGTGGTTGCGGATAGCCACGTAGCCATCCTGAATTGAGCGCTGTGATCGGCGTTGGCAGGCCATAACGCTTGCCGAGAAGGGCGATAGCGCCTTGCTCGCCGTAGTTGCCCACCACGATGCCCAGGTCGGCCTGTTGTTCGGCGGAAAGTGCATCACGAATGGCGGCAACTCGCGTAACAAGCTGGTTCCAGCCGACTTTCTCACGCAGGTCGTTGTTCCTCTTCAGCGCGAAATCCCGCAGCGGACCACTTGACGTCATCGGCATGATGATCAACGCGGCGTAGATGCCGATAGCCGCAACACCGCTGAACATCAGTGCCGCGGTTGCGACCCGCCATGCAGGATGCAACGTGCGCAGCCACCGCTCTCCGATCACTGAACCCATGGCCAGCAGCATCGGGTACGTCGAGCTGACGTAGTAGAAGCGGCCCCGCAGAAGCAAAAACAACAGAAGCGGGACGACATACATCCAGGCAAGCATGCGGTAGCGGCGCGTTCGGAAGTATCCAACCAGACCCGCGAGCCAGACCGGCGCCGCAAACAGGTTGGCATTGATAAGGAACTGATCGCGCAGGAACCCGTCCGCGCGTCCCTGATTAACGTCGCGCGCGTGGATCCCCTGCAGGAACCTATAGGAAATGAAATCGTGCTTGGCCAGCCAGACGAGGTTGGGGGCAAATACCAGCAGCGCAACAACCACGCCGGCCCAGAGCCAGCCACTAGCGAGGTATCGCCGTGCATCGGTAAGCACCACGCCTACCAGCACGCCCACAAGCAAAAAGGCTATCGAATATTTAGTCTGCAGGCCAAGCCCCGCAAACAGGCCGATTGCCACCCACCAGCGCGGGTCGTCGTCGCGCAGCAAGCGGATCACGCTCCAGGCGATAAGCACCCACCACAACATATCGAACGACGAGTACTGGAACATGGTGGCATTGCCCATGGGCGCCGGTGACAGCCCAACGGCGATCGCCGTGAAGACCTGGGCCAGACGGCCACCACCAAGGTCACGCGCCATAAGACCGCTGACCAGGATCACCACGACTTGGGCCAATACCGAGAACAGCCGCAACCCCACCAGCGACAGCCCAAACAGCTTGAACGCCACAAGCTCGAGCGCAGACGTCAGCGGTGGGTAGGGTACGAAGCCCCAATCCAGATGCTGGGCGTCGCTCAAGAACTGCAGTTCATCCCGGTGGAAGCCGTATTGCCCGTTGGTCAACACGTGGCCTAAGCCAAAGAGCACGGCAATGATCAGTACCGGGGTGATACTTTCCTTGGGGACCACAACTGCAGGCGGGAGTTTGAACCATTCACGGCTGTGCACGTTGCAATTCCCCTGGATCGTTGAACCCAAATACTCGCCGGTCAGCGGCTGCCGGGCTAGATGCAAGGGGCCGGATTGACTCGATTCGGGGACAAAAGGTGGGCCGCTGGGGACAAGCGGTGGCTGCCCGTGGTCTTCCCGGCCGGTAGGTTAGGTCAACATCCCGAAAGGCGTCAGGGGTAGACAACGCTTGCTATCACTGCAAGGTCGTTCGACTTGGGCGCCTTTGGGAAAAGCCATCTGGTTCGGACGAGAAGGCTGGGTCCCATCGACGTTGAAGGTCCCTGGGCGCTGGGTATCGCTGCCGGCGTTCACGCCATCCCATTTGAGCTTCGTCCGATGGGCTGTCGGCGCAAACTTTGCGACGCTTACTATATGGAGTTGTAGCGGCGAATCCGGGATCATTTGCATGCCGCCGGGGCAACTCCTGGCGGTCGGGTGTAGAAACCCGTTTTTATGATCCCGGGTATCGCAGGCCCATCTCCTGCGGTACCCGTGATTTCCCGTCTTTCTATGGCGGGCGGTCAGGCGGGCTTCGGCCCGGCCGTATTGGATCATAAGCGGTTTTCTACCCTGGCTCGCCCGCCACTCTGAGTGAAAACAGAGTGGCGAATGCTCCTGCACGAGTCAGCGCAGGACGAATGAACCATCGGGTCGTGTCGGAGTGATCCGCGGCTGGCTAACCGGTCATGAACACCATGACGTGACCGGGGCTGACAGGCAGGGCATGCCTGGGTGGTTCATTCGTCCGGTCCGTTGGCCCATCGATACACCAACTTGCCACGATATCTGGCACCCTCATGGATCGCGACGAGGCTCCTTAGCCGTACGTCACTGGCGCGAATCCACCGCGAGGTCCCCATGAAACGCCTGCTTATCGTGCTGTTCCTGTTGCTTCCCGCAATTTCCTTCGCCAAGGAAAATGCCCACGGCGTATGGGACAAGGACATCGCCGCCTTCCAGGCCGAAGACAAAGCCAACCCGCCACCGCCGGGCTCGGTGCTCTTCGTCGGTTCGTCCTCGATCCGCTTCTGGAAATCCTTGAGCGAAGACTTTCCCTTCGTGCACACCATCAACCGCGGCTTTGGCGGTTCGGACCTTGATGATTCGGTGTATTTCGCCGACCGCATCGTTACCCCATACAAGGCCAGGGCCATCGTGGTGTACGCCGGCGACAACGACATCATGGGTGGCGACACGCCGCAGGGCGTGTTCGACGACTTCAAGGCTTTCGTCTCGAAGGTGCGCAAGGCACAGCCCAACGTGCCCATCGCCTTCATCGCGATCAAGCCCAGCGTGGCCCGGAAGTCCCTGATGGCACCGATGCACCAGGCCAACGACATGATCAAGACGTGGGCAGCCACGCAGAAGAACGTGGCCTTCCTGGACATCTGGCCCGACATGCTCGACAAAAACGGCCAGCCACGGCCCGAACTCTTCATCGCCGACGGCCTGCACATGAATCGCCAGGGTTACGACATCTGGGTAGCCAAGGTCACGCCGTGGCTGAAGTCACTGCACTAAGCCCCTGAAGCGAGCCACGGGCGGCTCGTCCTTCTCGATCGCATGCGGCAGCGCACAAGGCGTGCCGCCCATTCTTGCGGCAAGATGCGCCCACAACAGGGGAAAATACATGGAAGCACTGCGAGGTGTGGGCGCACCCGGTCGTATGACTTTGGGCGTCGGGTTCAGGCCGTGCGCAGTAGCGCTGGCTGTGGCTTTGGCACTTGGGCTGTCGGCCTGTGGCGGTGGGGGCGGGGGCGGAGGCGGCGCCAATGTCAAACCCACGCAACCACCTCCCCCGCCCGCAGGCGATACCACGTTCACCGGCGGCGAAATCGACGTCGATGCGAACAGTGTCACGGTGCTCCCAGATAACCTCAGCGGCTCGATCAACCTGATCAAGGGTGGCGCCGGTACGCTGGCGCTCACCGGCACTAGCACGTATGCCGGCGGCACCACCATCAACCTGGGCACGCTGCAGCTTGGCAACGGCGGTACCACCGGCAGTATCGTGGGCAATATCGTTGACAACGGCACGCTGGCTTTCAATCGTTCCGACGACTTCAGCTTCGCCAATACGGTCAGCGGCACGGGCGGCCTGATCAAGAACGGCACCAACGTTCTGACGCTTACCGGCAGCAACAGCTACAACGGCAGTTTGCAGGTGCAAGCGGGTGGCCTGTACGTGGACGGCGACCAGACCGCGGCCATGGGTGCAACCACCGTTGCCGGTGGTGCGACACTGGGCGGCAAGGGCATCATCGGCGGTAATGTCACCGTCGCCGACGGTGCCACCCTGGCGCCTGGCAGCAAGGGGGCGATCGGCACGCTCACCATGAATGGCAATCTCAGCTTGTCTTCTGGTTCGAAGCTGAACTACGACTTTGCTGCGCCCGACGCCAGTGGCGCCCGGCTGGGCGATTTTATCTTCGTTCGAGGCGACCTGACGCTCGATGGCGTGCTCAACGTCAATCTTGCAGCGGGAGATATGCCGGGCCCTGGCGTCTACCATCTGTTCTTTTACGGCGGCACCTTGATCGACAACGGTTTAAGCGTGCCCGATGGCTGGCTCGTACAGACCGGCTCGGAGAAGAACGTCAATTTGATCAACACGCAGGGCATGACTTTTAGTTTCTGGGATGTTGGCGCAAAAAATGACCACGTGAACAACGGCGGCGGTGGCATCTGGCAAAACAATAGTCCGGCTTCCAACACCAACTGGACCGATGCTAGCGGCGCAGTCAATACAACGTTTAACGACGGTTCCTTCGCGGTGTTTCAGGGTGCGTACGGCACAGTAACTGTCGATGCCGCCAATGGCGACATCAATGTTGCTGGGATGGAATTGGGCAACGGATACGTGGTGCAGGGCGATGCTATCCACATGGTTGGCAGCGAAAACGACCCGACACATTCAATCATCCGCGTGGCTAACGGCACCACGGCCGGCCTAACCTACGCCGCCACCATCAACAGCGTACTTGCTGGCAGCGTGGGCTTGGTCAAGACCGACGCAGGCACGCTCGTGCTCGGTGGCGAAAACACCTACACGGGCGGCACCACAGTAAGTGGCGGCACACTGCAGATCGGCAATAGATTTACCAGCGGATCGATTATTGGCAACGTCACCGACAACGCCACCCTGGCTTTTTTCCGCAGCGATCTCTACAACTTCGACGGCGTCATCAGCGGTAGCGGCTCGGTGACACAGGCCGGGATCGGTACACTGGTACTTACCGGCAACAACACATACGGCGGTGGAACTACGATCAGCGACGGCGTTCTGCAGATCGGCAACGGCGGTACGACTGGCTGGATCACCGGTGACATCGTCAACAATCGGTATGTGAGATTTAATCGCGGCGACGATGTGATCTTCAACAGCAACATCACCGGGACCGGCGCGTTGATCAAGGACGGTGCAGGAACCCTGATCCTGACCGGCAACCTCACTGAGGACGGCACCCAGACCTATTACAATACCGACCCTACGACCATCTCTGCCGGCACTCTGCAGATTGGTAATGGCGGCACCACCGGTTCGATCACCGGCGACATCACCAACAATGCTTCGCTGGTGTTCGACCGCAGCGATACCGTGACCTTCGACGGCAAGGTCAGCGGCAATGGTTCGATGACCCAGGCTGGCACCGGCACGCTGATCTTGACCAACAGCAACTACCTCCCCAATGGCATCACCATCAGCAGGGGCACGTTGCAGGTAGGCAACGGTGGCACGACCGGCCAGATTTTCGGCGGCGACACGACGAACAGCGGAACCTTGGTGTTCAATTACGGAAGCTCGCCCGGCACAATATTTGGCTACGGCGGTTTGATAAGCGGCAGCGGCAACCTGATCAAGGAAGGGGCGGGCGCCTTTTCGCTGAGTGCCAACAACACGTATACCGGCGGCACGCTTATTAGCGGCGGTACGTTGCAACTGGGCAGTCAAGGCAGCACGGGCTGGGTCGCGGGCGACATCACGAACAATGGGAAGCTGGCATTTAACCGAACGGACGACGTTGTGTTCAGCCATCAGGTCACGGGCACCGGCTCGGTGCAAAAGATGGGCTTCAACACGCTCACTGTCACTGGCGATTTCAAGAATACCGGCGTTACCGAGATCGATTTGGGTACGCTGCAGATTGGTAACGGCGGCACCACGGGTTCGCTAGTCGGCGATGTAGTTAACGGTGGGACGTTAGCTTTCGATCGCAGTAACGACTTGACCTACAGCGGCGCCATCAGTGGCACGTATGGAAAGCTGATCAAGTTAGGCACAAATACCCTGACACTCACCGGCGTGAACACGTTTGGCAGCTTAAGAATTGACGGCGCGACGTATGTCACAGACGGGACGCTGAGGGTCGCGAGCGGGGCGTCGCTCAGTTCTAA
This sequence comes from Pinirhizobacter sp., assembly GCF_036499745.1. NCBI lineage: Bacteria > Pseudomonadati > Pseudomonadota > Gammaproteobacteria > Lysobacterales > Rhodanobacteraceae > Pinirhizobacter > Pinirhizobacter sp. The sequence goes on along the minus strand of NZ_DASYDG010000033.1, from coordinate 92,967 downwards.
GATTCTGGTGGGTGGCAACAATGCCCACGCGGTCCTGCAGATTGACCAAGGCGCGAGCACGGGGTTCGCTGAGCTTGAGGATGGCGCAACAGTGGACAATTCGGGCGTCATGACGACGGAGGCTGTCAACGTCCCGTTCGTGAGTGGTGGCGCAGTTAATGTGCTGAACCACAATGGCGGCGTCATTGACAACGAGCATCCGTCCTATTCGATTGACGTGCCCGCCGTCCAGTTGGGTCTGAATAGTACATTGACCAACGGCACTGGCAGCCTGATTCGTGGTTTCACCGGCGTGACATCACAAGGTGTGGTGAACAATACCGGAGGAACCATCTCAGGCAACTTTTCTGACGGTATCAGCGGTAGTCCAACCTTGGTCAACAATACCAATGGGGGTCAGATCACGTCTGGAAGCAATCCGCCGTACAATTTCCCCATAAGCTTCGGCATAGAAACCTTTGCCAACAGCGCCGTAATAAACAACCTTGGCGCAAGCATCATTCTGGGGAAGAATAGCGGAATCCTCATGTCTGACGGCGGCATAGTGACCAATGATGGAGCGAGCATCATCTCGGGAAACGTCGGAGTATCCATAGGAAGCCAGTCAAGCGCGACCAGCACTGTGAACAACACCGGCGGCAGCAAGATCACGGGAGCCCAAGAAGGAATTGGTTTGGGTTTCGGTGGTACTGTCATCAACGGTGCGGGATCGACCATCGAAGCGACGGCGGCACCTTCCGGTGATTGTTCGGTCACACTTGCCTGTAGCATCTACGTGCCCGTTTACCATGCTTTCGGCAACTACGGTTCGAACGGAACCCTGACGCTCTCCAACGCGGGTTACATCGTTGGCGACGTACAGATGGATCCAGGAGTCATCAATAACATCACCTTGATCGCAGGTGGATATATTCACGGCGCGCTGAGAATCGGTGTCAACACCCAGTCCACGCTGACGCTCGACGGCACGGCCGGCACCACCCAGCTGTATTCAAACGCGGTGACAGGCGCGACGACGTTCGGTGGAAACCTGATCAAGAACGGTGGTGGCACCTGGGTCCTGGACGACAACGCGCTGCAGGGCGTCGTCAATACATCCATCAACGCCGGTTCGCTGCATGCAACACAGGCGCTATCGGGCGACGTGGTCGCAAATGCCGGCGGTACGCTGGACGGCGTCCCCGGGGTGACTGGAAACCTCACCAATGCCGGGAAGGTCGCGGTGCACGGCGGTGACTCGGCCATCGGCGGCAACTATACCCAGGTCCCCACCGGCACACTGGCCGTCAGCCTGGGCAGTAAGCTTGCCGTCAACGGTTCTGCCGCACTCGGCGGCACGCTGGAGATCACCGGCGCCGGCAGCGGCTACACCAGCAACACGCATACCGATGTGCTCACCGCCACAGGAGGCGTCACCGGTACCTTCAGCCAACTGGCCAAGGACACCGGAGTGGTGTTTACCGCAACCACCATCAACTACAACGCCAACAGCGTGTGGCTGGATACAACTGGCCTGAACATCACCGCTGCGATCATGCGCAGTGGCGGGTCATTCACGCCGGCTTCCCTCGGCAGCGCGCAGCGCGTGCAGAGCGCTTTCACACAGCTGGACAAGAAGATCGCCAGCGGCACCCTCTCGGACGTCCCGGACAACTTCGTGAAGGCCGCGGGGGAGTTCCAGCAAGCGCCCACGGTGCAGGCAGCGCAAGCCTCGTTGCAGAGTCTGTCTGGCCAGCTGCATGCGGCCAGTGCGGCCATGACCTTCGAGGCCATCGATGCATCCAGCCGCGCGCTGGCCGATCGCTTCGACGATCTGCTCGGCAAGAATATCGGCTATGGCATGTGGACGCAGAACCTCGACGTGGGTGGCGACATGGGGCGCGCCGGCTTCGATGGCGTCGGCTTCCAGTTGAATGGGTGGCTGGTCGGCAACGACCTGAAGATCGGCAGTTCCGGCGTGGCCGGTTTCGCGTTCGGCCAGAGCCAGGGAAAGCAACAACTCGAACAGGGCTACGACCACAACCACAGCCGAAACACCGAAGGCATGTTCTACGCCGGTGCGCTCAACGGCAACTGGTACACGCAGGGCCGCATCGGCTTCGGTCATTTCCAGCAGGATGTGAATCGCCAACTGCTGCTTGGCACCAGCGCACAAGGTGTGGGGACCGCATATAGCGGCAACTACAACGTAGCCTATGGCGAGACTGGTCTGCATCTGAACTGGGCGGGTAGTCGCATCATGCCCTTCGTCAACGTGGAATACGCGAGCATTGACCGCGGTGGTTTCGCCGAGCAGGGCGCGGGTGGTTTCGGCCTGCAGGCGAATGCCCAGACGCTGGATCGCTGGCAGGCGGGCGTAGGCCTGCGCGCCAATCACCACTGGGACTTCGGCGATGGCCGCGCGCTGGATTTCCACGCGAGCGCGCAGTTCCAGCGCACCCTTGCTTCACGCGGCGACGTGTTCGAGGCCAGTTTCGTCGGCCTGCAGCAATGGCAGCCGCTGCTGGGCATTGGCCTGTCTCGCTACAGCGGGGTGTTAAATGTGGGCCTGGACGCCAGGCTGTCACCGCGCACATCACTGAACTTCGGCTACGACTACGAGAACGGACAACGTGATCAGGCGCAGATGTTGTCAGCGCATTTGGTTATGGCGTTCTAACGTTCAATCCATCGTCACGATGACAGGGGCAGTCCATGGAACCGAATTTCACCGACCTCAAGTTCAACCAGAACCAGAAAACTGATCTGACCGCACGCGAAATTTCAAAAGGGCAGAAGGCAGTTATCTGTGCCTTTCTTATCAATCTTGCCGCGGTCGCTTTGGTCGTGGTGCTGCCCAACCTGGACGTTTCCCGGACCGCGGGCGGCTACATGATTATGGGTTCCTGGGTACTTCGCCTAGGGGGCGTCGTGTTGGGACTGTTCGGTATCTTCAAGATTGCCAGCGAACTCGGGTGGTCGATCGTGGCGAAGATCATCACGTTCGTTTTCCTGCTGATCCCGCTGGTCAATATGATCACGTTGCTGGTCGTCAACGGCAAGGCAACGGCCTTTCTGAAAAAGGCTGGCTACAAGGTGGGTCTAGCGGGTGCGTATAAGTAGCCGACAGCACTGTTCAGCCACACGATCGAAAGCAGAGGCTAGTTGTCACCACCCGTCGCCCAGCCTTCGCGCGTACCACGCTGGTACACCTTGTCACCTTCCAGTACATCACCCGCGGCATGCACGGGACGCGTGGCCAGCTCCGCATACAGCGGGGTAAAGTCCGGCCCCGTGGCGTCGAACAGCTGCTCGAAGCTATCGATCACGAAGTAGGTCTGCTGGTAGGTATCGATGCGGTAGCGTGTCTGCATCACGCGGGCGAGATCGAAGCCGATGCGGTTGGGCGCTGGCGAATCGATGCTGTAGATGGACTCACCCTTGGAGCTGACGATACCCGCGCCGTAGATGCGAAGGCCCGCGTCGGTGCGGATCAATCCGAACTCCACCGTGTACCAGTACAGGCGCGTCAGGTTCATCAGCGCCTCGGGGCCGATGGCATGGGCCTTCATGCCGCCGCGGCCATAGGCCTGCATGTAGTCGGCGAAGACGGGGTTCAGCAGCAGCGGCACATGGCCGAAGAGGTCGTGGAAGAGGTCCGGCTCGGAGAGGTAGTCCAGCTGGTCCATCTTGCGGATCCACCAGCTCACCGGGAATCGCCGGTTGGCCAGGTGGTCGAAGAACACCTCGTCGGGCAGCAGGCCTTCCACGGCCACCAGCTGCCAGCCGGTAGCCTGGGCCAACACTTCGTTCAAATGGTCGAAGCGCGGGATGCCGCCGTCACCCAGCCCGAAGCGTTCCACACCCTCGAGGAATTCCGGGCAGGCATAGGCGGGCAACAGGGCACGCTGGCGCTCGTAAAGGATGTTCCACACCTGGTGGTCGGTGGCGGTGTAGCTGTCCCAGGGCTGGTCGACCACGCCCGTGGCGTACACCGGCACGTAACCGCGATCGGTTTGCTGGTGTTCAACGCGACGGGGAGTCTGCATGACGGTGGCTCAGTAGTTGGTTAGCCCTAGATTAGCGGCGAACACACGCAATAAGCTTGTTTTGTTGCGTCATGGGAGGCTATTGGCGCAACATACTCGATGTGAAAGCCAACTTGACGCAATAAAATGACGATTTCCCTGGACAAGACCGATCTGCGCATCCTCGCCACCCTGCAAACCCAGGGCCGGGTAACCAACGCGGAACTGGCCGATATGGCGAACCTGTCACCCTCGGCCTGCCTGCGTCGGGTGCAGAAGCTGGAGGCCGAGGGGGTGATCGCCGGCTACGCCGCCCGGGTGGATCCGGCGGCGGTGGGCCTGGGGCTGCAGGCTTTCGTCCGCGTGCAGCTGGAGAAACACGACAACACCAGCATCGAGGGCTTCGTCGAGCGCGTGCGCGACTGGGAGGAAGTGGTCGACTGCTATGCACTCACCGGCGACATGGACTACCTCATGCACGTGTACGTGGCCGACCTCGAAGGCTTCTCCCGCTTCCTGCTCGACCGGCTGCTCAACGCGGCGGGCGTGGCCGACGTCAATTCAAGCTTCGTACTACGCACGGTGAAGCGTTCGGCGGCGCTCCCTCTGGCGGCTTCGCGCGCGGCTGGTTAATCTTGCAGGCTTGATGACCCCCGACGCTGCCAGCCAGGCACCCCCCGACCGCATGCGCCCCTGGCGCTACCTGTGGCGTATCCCTTTGCTCGTGCTGCACGTGCTGTTCGGCGTGTTGATCTGCGCGCTCATCCTTAGCTGGTCGCAAGGCGTGATGAAGGATGGCCGCGAGCCCTTCGGCCATCGGGCCATCCGGCTGTGGTCCACCTGGCTGCTGCGTATCTTCGGCTTCCGCAGCCGGCGCTTCGGCAAGCCGCTGGCGGACCCAGTGATGTTCGTGGCCAACCACACCTCGTGGCTGGACATCGAACTGATGCACACCCAGCGCGCCGCCTGCTTCGTGGCCAAGGCCGAGATCGCCGGCTGGCCGCTGGTGGGCTGGATGGCCGCGCGCGGCGGCACCATCTTCCACCGCCGGGGCAGCAACCACTCGCTGGCGTCGGTGATGCAGGTGATGGTCGAGCGCCTGCGCGCCGGCCGCTCGGTGGCAGTATTCCCTGAGGGGGGAAGCGGCTACAACGGCGTACTGCGGGTATTCCACGCGCGCATCTTCCAGGCCGCGCTCGATGCCGAGGTACCCGTGCAGCCGGTGGCGCTGCGCTTTGCCCGGAATGGTAAACGCCTGATCGACGCTGGTTTCCGCGAAGGCGAGTCGTTCATGGGCAATTTCGTGCGCCTGCTGGGCGAGGCGCCCCTGGATGCGGAAGTCCATTTCCTGGAGCCCGTGCCCGCCAGCCCCGATGCGCGCCGCCGCATGGCCGAGGCTTCGCGCGCGCGCATCGAACAATCGCTGGGGCCGGTACCGGCCGCGGCGGGGGCCGGGGAACCGGCATGAGCCTGCCTCGGGGGGCAGATTTCAAACCGCCCTGGGCGCTGCGCAGCGGCCACATCCAGACCATGCTGTCATCGTCGGGCATACGGAGCTTCCTGCTGCCCAAGGCCGCGCACAAGGTGCGCGAGGGCGCCCAGGATGTAATGGTGGAAGGTGGTCCGGGTATCCGTTTGTCCGGCGCCTATACCGCGCAAAGCACCGGGCGTGCGTCGCGGGGACTGGCCGTGTTGTTCCACGGCTGGGAAGGCAGCGTCGACTCCACTTATGTGCTGCAGACTGGAAGCCGCCTTCTCGACGAAGGCTGGGACATCTTCCGGCTGAACTTCCGCGACCACGGCGACAGCCATCCGCTGAACGAATCGCTGTTCCATTCATGCCGCATCGACGAAGTGGTGCACGCGGTAGGCGACATCGCCCGGCGCTGGCCGTCGCGCTGCATGGCCCTGGCGGGGTTTTCCTTAGGGGGGAATTTTGCCCTGCGCGTGGGCATGAGGGCGCCGGCGGAGGGCATTCCGCTCGACTACACCCTGGCCGTATGCCCGATCATCGACCCGGCCGAGGGGCTGTTTTCCCTCGAGAAGGAAGCGCCGTGGTTCTACCACGCTTATTTCATGCAGAAGTGGCGGCGTTCGTTGCGCATGAAGCAGAACGCCTTTCCTAACCAGCAGTACTTCGAGCTGGCGGAACTGAAGCAGAACATGCGCGACCTCACCCGCTCGCTGGTGCTGCGCCACACGGATTTTGACTCGCTGGAAAGTTACCTGGAAGGCTACTCGGTGGCCGGCGATCGCCTGCGCGGCATGACCTTGCCCGCCACCATCTTCACCGCCGAGGACGACCCGGTGATTCCCATCGGCGCCTTCCGCCAGTTGACGTTGCCTTCGAACATCGAGCTGGACATCGCCGCCCATGGCGGTCATTGCGGTTTCATCCGCGGCTGGGACATGACCAGCTTCACCGACGAGTACATCACCGCCCGCTTCAACGCGATCGCGGACGCCTGAAAAAACAAGGGGCCGGGTAACGGCTAGCCGCTACCCGGCCCCTCATCAGCCTCGGTACCTTCAGTGCGGGTTGGACAGCGCCGCCGCGGAAATCGCCGCGCCGCCGATGGCCATGAACAGCACCAGGCCCACCAGCCACTGCAGTACCACGGCGATCACCACCGCCAGCGCGGTGTAGCCGGCCGACTTCTGCGGCGGGTTTTTCATCACCGGCGACATGCCCAGGTACATCAGGTAGATGCTGTAGATGGCGCCGGCCAGCGCCACCAGCCAGCCAAGCCACGGCAGGATGATGAAGATCCCCGCCACCCATGCGGCGGTATAGGAATAAGCCACCACCTTGAGCGCCTGCACCATGTCCTGGCGGCCATCGAAGGTCGACGCCAGCGCGTTGACGATCAGCGCCACCACGTACACCACCACCAGGCTCAAGGCGTAGGTGAGCACCGCCAGGATGATCCCCTGCGGGATCGGGGTGCGGATGGTGATGCCGAAGGCGCCATTGCCGATCAGGCTGTTGCGGATGAAGCCGGCCAGTGGCGGTATCGCCGCCAGAATGGCGATGTAGTTGAGGTAGAGCCCCTTGATGGTCGCCGGCTCTGCCGCGATCAGCGGCCACTCGGTGCGTGGCGAGCCCAGGATCTGCTTGACCCGGGTGACGATGCTTGCCTGATCCATACCTTCCCCTTACTTCCGGTTGAATGTTGTCGATCGCAAGAATTCCCCGCGTGGAGGAGTCTAGCCGAGCGCGGCGGTTTCGCCATACCCGGCAACCGGACGATGGCAGGGGCGAGGGCGCGGGTAGTACCCTCAGCGGCCCAGCCGGCGAGAGTGGCCCCGATGCGCGCTTCACTGATCACTATCCTGGGCCTGGTGGCCCTCGCCCCGGCGGCTTACGCGGCGCCGGAGCTCGACAAGCTCACCCTGCCGCCGGGCTTCCATATCGCCATCTATAGCGACAAGGTGCCCGATGCGCGCGAGATCGCCATCGGCGGCCATGGCACGGTTTTCGTCGGCTCCAGTGACGCCGGCAAGGTCTACGCGCTTACCGATACCGACGGTTCGGGCAAGGCGGACAAGGTGCGCGTGGTGGCCAGCGGGCTGACCCAGCCCATCGGCATCGCCTTCAAGGGCGGCGATCTTTACATATCGGCGATCAGCCGCATCGTGGTGCTGCGCGACATCGAAAGCCACCTGGATGACCCGCCGAAGCCTGAGCTGGTGACCGACAAGCTCACCCGCGACGCCCATCACGGTGGGAAATTCCTCGCCTTCGGACCCGATGGCAAGCTGTACGTGCCGATCGGCGCACCGTGCAACGTCTGCGATCAAAAAGGCTACGCCAAGCTCACCCGCATGAATCCCGATGGCTCGGGTGTGGAAGACGTAGCATTGGGGTTGCGCAACACCGTGGGCTTCACCTGGAACCAGGACGGCACCCTGTGGCTCACCGACAACGGGCGGGACATGATGGGCGACGACCTGCCCAGCGACGAACTCAACCATGTCACCAAGCCGGGCCAGCATTTCGGTTTTCCCTACTGCCACCAGGGCGACACGCTCGATCCGGAATTCGGCAAGGGCAAGCACTGCGCCGATTACACGCCACCGGCGTTGAAGCTGGGGGCGCATGTGGCGGCGCTGGGCCTTCGCTTCTATGAAGGCAAGGCGTTCCCCAGCGATTATCACCAGGTGCTGTTCATCGCCGAACACGGTTCGTGGAACCGCAGTGCCAAATCCGGCTACCGGGTGATGAGCGTGGACATCCAGGGCGATCGGGTGAGCGACTACAAGGTGTTCATCGACGGCTTCAAGCAGGGTGAACAGGCCTGGGGGCGCCCGGTGGACGTGCAGCCTTTGGGCGATGGCTCACTGCTGGTGAGCGATGACCTGGCCGGGGCGGTATACCGCGTGACTTATACCAAGGTACCTGGCGCGCCCAGGAAGGATGCGCCGAAAACCGGCAAGAAATCAGGAAAATGAACGCCCGCACAGCGCGTCGTGGTTTTACCCGCACTTCGTTCACGCCCAGTGCGCGCGGGGCGGGCCTTAATGGTTAAGCAAGACCGCGTGCCACTACCCTAAGGTGGCTACGTGGCGAGCACCCGCCCGGACTGGAGATCCCCATGAATAAGCAGGTCGAACCGGCCGTCGTCGCTGCCGCCAACACGGTCAGCGCCGCCGAACGTATCGAGGAGCGCGCCGAGCGCGTGAAGCAGGCCACCAGCAACGCGGTGGAGAAGACCAAGGACGCGGTGGACCGCGCGGCCGATAAAGTGGAGACAAGCCTGCATGGCGCCACCGACAAGGCCGCTGCCGGTGCCACCCATGCCACGGAAAAGGTCAATGAATACTCAGAGCGTGCGCGTGAAGTGGTTGGCGACGCCCGCGAACGCACCGACGAATGGCTGGAAACCGCCCGCGAATACGTCCGCGAGAAGCCAGTCCAGTCGCTCGCCATCGCGCTGGCCGCCGGCTGGCTTGCCGGCCGCATCCTGCGTCGCTGATCATCACGCACCTGTACCCAACCAGACGACCAGGGGCGGCGGATGACTGATCCAGGAACTGCCGGCGTACCGCCGCCGGAAGATCCGCCGAACCCACCGGAACCCTCCTGGACGGCGGAGTTGGGCCAGCTTGCCAGTGGGATCAGGCAGGTCTTCGGAAGCCATTTCAAGCTTTTCGGGGCGGAGGTGCGGCTGGCCAAAAGCGGCATCGTGGTGATGCTGTTCATGGCACTGGCCGCCACCACCTTTGCGGTGGCATTGGGCCTTACACTGCTCGCGCTGCTGGGCTGGGGTCTGGCCCAATGGTTCGGATCGTGGGCCTGGGCACTGGGTGCGCTGGCAGTGATCCAGTTGCTGTTGCTGTTGGGCGCCATCACCGTGTTCAAGCGGTGCATGGCCTGGCTGGGCATGCCGGTGACGCGCGCGGAAATGCGCGCCCTGGTACACGAGGCGACCGAACGCGGTCGAAAGGAAGGGGCAGAACATGAGCGTCTTCAAGAACATCGCCGCCGTCCGCCTGGCCCAGGCTGAGGTCCGCGCTTCGCGCGAAGCCGTGGCCGCACTGGCGGCATCGCTCTACGCCAAGGGCTATGAGCATCCGTTGACAGTGGTGTCCGCCGCAACGGGTGTGGGCGTGGTGCTTGGCGTGCTGGATGTCAATCCGTTGCGCGTGCCGGGGCTGGTTTCGATGCTTTCCGGTGGAGCGACGGAACTTGCCACCCGCGCGGTGATGCTCGCCGCCGGGAATTTCATGGGTGGCGGGGACGGCGGCAACTCATGAGCGACCTGCAGGCGACGCCGCCGACCCCGGCCACACCAGCCGTGGCCCCCGGCGCCGCGGCCTTGTTGAAAGCGCCGATCCTTCGCGAACACCACCGCAAGCTCAATGGCACCTCGATCCGCCGCATCTCGCGGCACATGCGGTCGATCCGACTGGTGCTGCAGACCATGCTGTTCCTGGCCATCATTTACACGGTGACCATCGGCAAGCCGCTGTTGATCCCCTTGTTGCTGGCCGGCTTCATCGGCCTGGGACTGAACCCCATCGTTTCGTTTGGCGCAAGGTTGGGGGTACCACGCTGGCTCAGTGCCTGCGTGGTGATGTTGGCCCTGGGCGGGGCCGTAGGCGGCGGCACCAGCATGCTGGCGCCGGCGGCGCTGAACTGGTTCCACCAGGCGCCTGAAGCCATGCGCCAGCTGGCGCCGAAGATCAAACCCATGACGCAGCAACTGGAAGCGGCCAGCCGTGCCACGCAGAACCTGGTGGGCGGCAACCCGCGTGCCGGCCAGCCGGCGCCGGTGGCGGTATTCAGTTCATGGGATGTCATCACCGGTGCGCCGAAGGTGATGGCAAGCGTGCTGACCGTGGCGCTGCTGGTGTTCTTCTTCCTGATCTATGGCGATGAACTGTTGCGGCGGGCGGTGGAGGTATCGCCGACCTTCGCCCAGAAGCGGCACACGGTATCGATCGTGCGAAGTATCCAGTCGGAGGTATCGCGGTACCTGCTGACAACGATGGCGATCAACGCCGGCCTGGGCCTGATCACCGCGGCGATGCTTTATGGCTATGGCGTGCCCGACCCGCTGCTGTGGGGCGCGGTGGCCATGCTCTTCAACTTCGTGCCTTACGTGGGCGCCATTACCACCACGGTGGTGTTATGCCTGGTGGGTCTGCTGCACTTCAACGATGCCGGTACGGCCATGTTGCCCGCGTTGAGCTTCGCTGCGATCACGGCCATCGAGGGCAACGTGATCACCCCGCTGATCCAGGGCCGCCGCATGCGGCTGTCGCCGGTGGCCATCCTGTTGTGGCTGCTGGTGTGGGGCTGGCTGTGGGGCATCCCGGGCGCGTTGCTGGCGGTGCCGATGCTTACCAGCGCCAAGCTGGTGGCCGGACGTCTGCGGGGCTGGGAGTGGTTTGCCATGATGGTGGGCCGGTAGATCCGGCCAGGGCACGGCTTCGCGGCGGGCCGCATGGCTGCTATCGTCAGAGGGAATATCCCGCGAGCGATCCCATTCGATGCAACCTGAGCCCGATCACCTCCGCCGCAGTCTTTCCAACCGCCACCTGCAACTGATCGCCATCGGCGGTGCCATCGGTACCGGGTTATTCATGGGGTCGGGGAAAACCATCAGCCTGGCCGGGCCGTCGATCCTGCTGGTGTACCTGATCATCGGCGTGATGCTGTTCTTCGTGATGCGGGCGATGGGCGAGTTGTTGTTGTCGAACCTCGAATACAAGTCGTTCATCGACTTCTCCACCGACCTCCTGGGCCCATGGGCAGGCTTCTACTGCGGCTGGACATACTGGTTCTGCTGGATCATCACGGCGATTGCCGATGTGATCGCCATCGCCGCCTACGTGCAGTACTGGTTCCCGGGCATGCCTGCCTGGATACCCGCGGTGCTTTGCGTACTGCTGTTGCTTACCTTGAACCTGGTCACGGTAAGGCTGTTCGGCGAGATGGAATTCTGGTTCGCGCTGATCAAGATCGTCGCCATCGTGGCGCTCATCATCACAGGCGTGGGCCTGGTGGCCTGGGGCTTCACCTCGTCTTCGGGCAACAAGGCGAGCCTTGCCAACCTCTGGAACGACGGCGGTTTCTTCCCCACGGGAATCGGTGGTTTCTTCGCCGGGTTCCAGATTGCCGTGTTCGCTTTCGTCGGCATTGAGCTGGTGGGTACCACGGCGGCGGAAACCGCTGACCCTGAGCGCAACCTGCCCAAGGCGATCAACTCGATCCCCGTGCGCATCATCATCTTCTACGTGCTGGCCCTGGTGGTGATCATGACGGTCACGCCCTGGCGCCAGGTGCTGCCGGGCAAGAGCCCGTTCGTAGAACTGTTTGTGCTGGCGGGGATCCCCGCCGCGGCCAGCCTGATCAATTTCGTGGTGCTGACCTCGGCCACTTCCAGCTCCAACAGCGGCATCTTCAGCACCAGCCGCATGCTCTACGGCCTGGCTGAGGAAGGCCATGCACCGAAGGCATTCTCCAGGCTGTCGAAGGCCGCCGTGCCCGCGCGCGGGCTGCTGTTCTCATGCTTCATCCTGCTGCTGGGCGCGACGATGGTGTACGTGGTGCCCGATCTGGTCACTGCGTTCACGCTGGTCACCACGCTCTCAGCCGTGCTCTTCATGTTCGTCTGGTCGCTGATCCTGTTCGCCTATATGGCGTACCGGCGCAAGCGTCCGCATCTGCACGAGGCATCGAAGTACAAGATGCCCGGCGGTGTGTTCATGTGCTGGGCCTGTCTGGTGTTCTTCGTCTTCGTACTGGTGCTGTTGACGTTGCAGGCCGATACGCGTGCCGCGCTGATGGCTAGCCCTGTATGGTTCGTGTTGCTGGCAATCGGTTATGCAGTGAAGAAGCGGACGGCACCTACACTGGGTTAGTCGCAGGAGGCGTGTGATGTGGATACACTTATTCGCACGCCCAGCACGGGTAGGAGTCAGCAACGATGGCCACTAAAACCGAATCCAATGCGTTCGTTCGGGGCCTGATAAGCGTTTTTGGCGTGGGTCAGGCCTCCTACCACCGCAATCGTCGTGAGGCGATTCTCAGTGATGCGTCACGCGGGGTCGAAATCGCATGGAGCGATGCTGGTCGGTATCTGAAGGGAGCAATGGAAAATGAGCCAGTCGGACGGCGAGGAACGCGGCGAGCCAGCAAGGGCGTCCGATAACGAGTTCCAGCGATTACCCACCAACGAGCGCGTCGCTGTCGTCTGAGCCATCAAGGTATGTTCGGTGCGTCTGGGCTTCGCTTGTAGCGGCGCCGGGATCTCCCGTGCGCCGCGGTATTCCGCCACGCTTTAGCGCGTGGCGACGTTTTCGTTGCCGGCCCAACCGCCACCCAACGCCTTGTAGATCTGTACCGCACGCGTATTGATCGCCGCCTCGCCTTCAGCCAGCTGGTCTTCCGCCGCCAGTTGCGTGCGTTGCGCGTCGAGAAGTTCCAGGAAACTCGTCGAACCTTCCTTGTAGCGGATCTGCGCCAGGTCCGCGGCGCGGCGGCTCTGGTTGGCCTGTTCGATCAGGCTGCCGACCCGCTCGTGCTGGTGGTTGTAGCTCACCAGCGCATTGTCGACATCCTCGATGGCCTGCAGCACCGTACGCTGGTACGTGGCGCGGGCTTCGTCGGCCCTGGCCTCGCTGGCCTTGACGCCCGAACGCACCTTCTCCACGTTCAATCCCGACCAGCTGATACTGGGCGCGATCGACCATGCACGGCTGTCCGCGCCGCCGAAGTCGTTGCTGCGGCCGGCGAGGAAACCGACGAAACCGCCCAGCGAGATGTGCGGGAAGTACTCGGCCTTCGCCACGCCGATGCGCGCGTTGGCGGCAGCCAGGTTGCGCTCGGCAATGCGTACATCGGGGCGGCGGCGCAGCACGTCGTCGGCGGCGCCGATGGGCAGTGCCGTATCGATGGGGTGGAAGCTGGAAGGCGAAAGGTCCACGCCCAGTTCGCCCGGACGCTCGCCCAGCAACACGGCGATGCGTGCCTGTGAAGCGAACGCACTGGCCTCCAGCGAGGGCAGGGCGGCTTCGGTCGCCGCCAGGCGTGCCTTCGCGCTGGCCACGTCCTGCTCCGATCCGGAGCCGATCTGCTCACGGGCGGAGGTAAGCCGCACCGTCTCGCGCTGGTTGTCGATGTTGCGATGGGCAACATCGATGCGCAGCTGCGTGCCACGCAGCTCGAAGTAGTTGCGCGCCACTTCGGCGAACAGGGTGACCTGTGCATCCTGCAACGAGGCTTCGCCTGCACCTACATCCGCACGTGCTGCTTCCACCTGACGCCGGATGCCGCCGAAGAGGTCCAGCTCCCATGAGGCGTCGAAGCCTGCCTGGTAGCTGGTGATGGTGGTGCGCTGGTCGGTAAAGCCCGGCTGCTGTTCCCTGGCACGGGAATAGGACGCACCGGTTTCGATATCGGGAATCTGGGCCGACTTCGCCGTGCCCAGGTATGCCCGCGCTTCACGCAGCCGCGCCTGTGCAATGGCAAGGTCGGGCGCATTCTTTGCCGCCTGGGTGATCAACGCATCCAGCGTGGTATCGCCGAACTGTGACCACCATTGGGCGGGTACCGGCTCAGGCGCCTGGGCGTGGGCATCGGCGCCGATCAAGGCCACCGGTTTTTCAACCGGTGCCTTGTAGTCGGGACCGACGCTGGCGCAGCCGGCGGCGAGCAGGGCGGCGAAGATCGCCGTATAACGGAACGGAGTAGGCATCAGTGTTCTCCAGCGCCCTGCGCTTCTAGCGCGGCGTGTTCGCGGCGCAGGCGCCGGCGCTCGGCAGAGCGCTCGGTCCAGCCACGGATGATGGTGTAGAACAACGGGGTGTACAGCAGCCCGAAGAAGGTGACACCGAGCATGCCGGCGAACACCGCCACGCCCATGGCATGGCGCATCTCGGCACCGGCACCGTGGGACGTCACCAGCGGCACCACGCCCATGATGAAGGCGAAGGATGTCATCAGGATCGGACGCAGGCGTAGCCGGGCGGCTTCCAGCACCGCGTCACGGCGCGACAGTCCACGCTCCTGTGCATCCTTGGCGAACTCCACGATCAGGATGGCGTTCTTGCACGCAAGCCCCACCAGTACGATCAAGCCGATCTGAGTGAAGATGTTGTTGTCGCCACCTGTAAGGAACACACCGGAAATGGCGGACAGCAGCACCATCGGCACGATCAGGATCACCGCCAGCGGAAGCGACAGGCTTTCGTACAGGGATGCGAGCACCAGGAACACCAGCAGCACGCACAGCGGGAACACCACGACGGACGTGTTGCCGGCCAGGATCTGCTGGTAGGTCAGTTCGGTCCATTCGAACGACATGCCGTTGGGCAGGTTGTCCTTCGCCAGCTTCTCCATCGCGTCCTGGGCCTGGCCGGTAGAGAACCCGGGGGCCGCGCCGCCGTTGATCTCGGCGGTGGGATAGCCGTTGTAGTGCTGCACGCGGTCGGGACCCACGCCCTGCCTGACGGTGACGAACGAGCCCAGCGGCACGGCCTCACCGGCTGCATTGCGGGTCTTCAGGCGCAGGATGTCACTTGGCTCGTGGCGGTACGACGGATCCGCCGACACGTTCACCTGATAGGTGCGGCCGAAGCGGTTGAAGTCGTTGACGTACAGCGAACCCAGGTACGACTGCATGGTCTCGAATACATCGCCCAGGTCCACGCCCTCGGCCTTGGCCTTTTCGCGATCGACATCCGCATCCACCTGCGGCACCGATACCTGGTAGCTGGAGAACAATCCTGCCAGGGCGGGTGTCTTGTGGCTGGCGCCGATCAGTCCCTGGGTTTGCTTGTACAGCTCTTCGAAGCCGAGGTCGCCACGGTCTTCCACCTGCATACGGAAGCCACCGATGGTGCCCAGGCCATTCACGGGCGGCGGCGGGAAGATCGCGATGTAAGCGTCCTGCATCGCCGAATACTTCTGGGTGAGCGCTGCCGTAATGGCGCCGGCCGACAGGCTCGGATCGCGGCGCTCGTCGAAGGGCTTCAGGGTGACGAAGACGATGCCGGAGTTGGTGCTGTTGGTGAAGCCATTGATCGACAGGCCGGGGAAGGCCACGGCGCTTTCCACGCCAGGCTGCTTCAGAGCCACGTCGCTCATGCGGCGGATCACGCCTTCGGTCCGGTCCAGCGAAGCGGCATCGGGCAGCTGCGCGAACGACACCAGGTATTGCTTGTCCTGCGGCGGCACGAAGCCGGTGGGCACATGGGCAAAGCCTGCGAAGGCCAGCACCACCAGGCCTGCGTAAAGCACCAGCGCCGCCGAGCCCTTGCCCAGCACGCGCTTGACGCCGCCCACGTAACCATTGGAGGCGCGCACGAACATGCGGTTGAACGGACGGAACAGCCAGCCCAGGCCGCGTTCGAGCAGGATGGAGAGCTTGTCCTTCTTCGCGTCGTGGCCCTTGAGCAGGAGCGCCGAAAGCGCCGGGCTAAGGGTGAGCGAGTTGAAGGCCGAGATCACCGTGGAGATGGCGATGGTGAGGGCGAACTGGCGGTAGAACTGGCCCGTCAGGCCGCTGATGAACGCCGCCGGGATGAACACCGCACACAGCACCAGCGCCGTGGCCACGATGGGCCCGGTCACTTCCTTCATCGCCGCGCGCGTGGCCTCCAGTGGTGGCTGGCCCAGTTCGATATGTCGCTCGACGTTCTCCACCACCACGATGGCGTCGTCCACCACGATACCGATGGCCAGTACCAGGCCGAACAGGGAAAGTGCGTTCAGCGAGAAGCCTGCGATATACATCACCGCGAAGGTGCCGATCAACGACACCGGCCCGGCGATCAGCGGGATCACCGAGGCGCGCCATGTCTGCAGGAACAGGATCACCACCAGCACCACCAGGGCGATGGCTTCGAACAGGGTATGCACCACCGCGTCGATGGAGCCGCGCACGAATACAGTAGGGTCGTAGACGATCTTGTAATCCATCCCTTGCGGGAAGTCCTTCTTCAGTACGGCCATCTCGGCACGGACCTGGTCGGAAATGTTGATCGCGTTGGAACCGGGGCGCTGGAACACCGGCACCGCCACGGCTTCCTTGTTGTTCAGAAGGCTGCGCAGCGCGTAGCTGTTGGAACCCAGTTCCACCTTGCCGATATCACGCAGGTGCGTCACCGACCCCTGGGCGTCACTGCGCACCACGATGTCGAGGAACTGGTCTTCGGTGGTCAGGCGGCCCTGGGTGTTGATGTTCACCTGGAAGGCATTGTTGTTCGGGCCGGGCGGGGCATTGAGCGCACCGGCGGCCACCTGCACGTTCTGCTCGCGGATGGCCTTGATCACGTCACCGGTGGTCATGTTGCGCGCGGCGAGCTTGTCCGGGTCCAGCCACACGCGCATGGAATATTCACCGGCACCGAAGATCTGCACGTCGCCCACGCCATCCAGGCGTGCCAGCTGGTCCTTCACGTGCAGGCGCGCGTAGTTGGACAGGTACAGCATGTCGTAGCGGTTATCGGGCGAGATCAGATGCACGACCATGGTCAGGTCGGGCGAGCTCTTCTGCGTGGTCACGCCAAGGCGCTGCACTTCTTCGGGCAGGCGCGGCAGGGCCTGTGACACGCGGTTCTGCACCTGCACCTGGGCATCGTTCAGATTGGTGCCCAGGGCGAAGGTCACTGTCAGGGTCATCTGGCCATCGCTGGTGCTCTGCGACGACGTGTACAGCATGTTTTCCACACCAACGATCTGGGTTTCCAGCGGCGTGGCGACGGTTTCGGCGATCACCTTGGGATTCGCGCCGGGATAGCTGGCCTTGACCACCACGGTAGGCGGCACGACCTCGGGGTATTCGCTGATCGGCAGCTTGAACAGCGAGATGCCGCCCGCGATGACGATAAGCACGGAGAGGACGCCCGCCAGGATTGGGCGGTCGACGAAGAACTGGGCGATTTTCATGTCTTTGCCTTAGCGGCCGGCATCCGCGATCGACGGGGATTTCGTCGTACGGTTGGCAACCTGCGGATCGGTGTCACTGCGACGGGAGTCCATCGCTACGGTCTTGGGCGTCACTTCCACGCCGGGGCGCACGTGCTGAAGGCCGGATACCACAACGCTGTCGGCGGCGGTCAGGCCATCGTCGACCACGCGCAGGCCGTCCACCAGCGGACCGGTCTCCACGCGGCGGTACTCGATCTTGCGATCCTTACCCACCACGTAGACGAACTTGTTGCCAAGGTCGGTACCCACGGCGCGGTCGTCGATCAGCGCGCGCGGATGGTTGCCGGCGGTACGAAGCTGGATGCGGGCGTACAGTCCCGGCGTGTACGAGTTATCGGCGTTGTCGAACACCGCGCGCAGGCGGATGGTGCCGGTGCCTGTGCGCAGCTGGTTGTCGACGAAGTCGATATGGCCCGCATGCGGGTAGCCTTGCTCGTCGGCCAGGCCCATGGATACGTCCGGTGCATGGCCACGCTCACGTCGCAAGCGGTCGAGCTTGAGGTAAGCCTGTTCATCCACGTCGAAGTAGGCGTACACCGGGTTCACGCTTACCACCGTGGTCAGCACGTCGCTCGGCGTCACCAGGTTGCCCGCGGTGATCAACGCGTTCGATACGCGGCCGTCGATCGGCGCACGCACCTCGGTGAACTCGCGGTTCAAGCGTGCGGACGCCAGGGCCGCGGTGGTGGCCGCCACCTGCGACTGCGCCGTCACGGCCGCGGTCTGCTGACGGTCGGCTTCTTCCTTCGATACGGCTTTTTGTTCCAGCAGGCGACCGGCACGCGAGGCATTGGCCTGGGCTAGCGATAGTTCCGAGCTGGCCTGGGCAAGGGTGGCTGCCAGGCGATCGACTTCGGCCTGGTAGGGTCGGGGGTCGATACGAAAGAGCAGCTGGCCTTTCTTGACCAGCGCCCCCTCGGTGAATTCAACGGAATCCACGTAACCGCTGACCCGCGGGCGCAGCGCAATGGTGTCCACCGCCTGCAGCCGGCCGGTAAAGGCGACGGCGTCGTCCACCGGGCGCACCAGTACCTGGGCGACGGTGACTTCAGGCGCCGGCATGGCGGCCGCGGCCTGGATGGGTGCCGGGCGCCCTAACCAGAAAGCCGATGCTGCCACCACCGCGGCTGCCGCCGTGGCGAATATGATCTTTGTCTTCATCTAACAAGCCCCAATGTTCGGGTCCGGAGAAATACCGGACCGGTCAGGTTAGTAACTGGGTCTTGCTCCGGTGGATAAAAGTCGGCGTAGAATCATTTGTCCTGTGACCAGCAGTCATCAATAGGTGGCACGATGGAAGACTTCTCGGCAATTACCGCCTTCGTGCGGGTAGTGGAATCAAAGGGCTTCTCCGCCGCGGCACCGAAACTGGGCATGACCCCGTCCGGGGTCAGCCGGGCCATCGCCCGGCTGGAAGAAACGCTGGGCGCCCGGCTGTTCTTCAGGTCTACCCGGGCCCTGCGTTTAACCGACGATGGCAGCGCGTTCTATGAACGTTGCAAGCAGATCCTGCTGGATCTGGCCGAAGCCACCGAGGCCCTGGGGGAATCCCGCTCGTGTCCGTCGGGCAAGCTTCGGGTGGGTGTGGCGGTGTCGATCGGGCGCGCGGTATTGATGCAGAACCTGGCCGATTTCGAGGAGAAATACCCCGCGATCCGCCTGGATCTGTCCATGTGCGATTACCCCTACGACTTGAATGAAGAAGGCATCGATTGCGCGATCCGCATCGGCGACCTGCCCGATTCCAACCTGATCGCGCGCAAGCTCGGCTACCTGCGCAACGTGCTGTTTGCTTCGCCGGCCTACCTGGCAAAGCACGGGCGGCCCACCAGCATCGAAGACCTGCAGAACCATCGCCTGGTCCGCCATATCTCCCCGAGCACCGGAAAGCCCACGGCCTGGTGCCTGGAAACCAGCGAAGGCCGGATCGAGGTGGACTACGAGCCGCACATGCTGATCAACGATGGTGAATCGGTGATCCAGGCCGCGGTGAACGACCTGGGGATCATCTACGCCCCGCACTGCATGGCCGCCTGCATGGTGGCCAAGGGCATGCTGGAAGTGGTGCTGCCGGAGCTGGTGTGCACCGGCTCGCCGGTGTGGATCGTCTACCCGCAGAAGCGCCACCTGTCAGCGCGCGTGCAGGCCTTCATCGGATGGGTGGATGCGTTGTTCTCGCGCACGAATGAGCCTTCCTGCGCGGTGTCCTTTGCCAAGGACCCGCCGTCTGCCTACGCCACGGAACTTGCCGCGGCCGATGCAGCCACGGGACGAAACATACAAGTGACCGAGGACGAGCCCGACATGGCGGCTGCCTGAGGCATGGTCGATACGGACGTACGTAACGGCCGGCGCGCCTTCATCCGCGCCGCGGGCGCCGCCGTCGCGGCTCCCGCCCTCAGCTTCGGTGGCGTTGCTTTCGCGGCTCCCGCATCCGGCGACAGCCACAGCGCGGGCGATGCCGATGCATCGTTCCGCCAGGTAGTGTTTCCGCCATCGCCCCTGGCGCGGCAACCCTTCCAGCTGTTGCCTACGGGCGCGATCAAGCCCACCGGCTGGCTGCGCCGCCAGTTGCAGATACAGGCCGACGGCCTGGGCGGACATCTGGATGAGACCTGGCCGGATGTCGGCCCTGACAGCGGATGGCTGGGTGGCAAGGGTGAGTCGTGGGAGCGCGGACCTTACTTTCTAGACGGCCTGCTGCCATTGGCCTGGCAGCTGGACTCTGAACCGCTGAAGGCGAAGGCCCGCCGCTTCATTGACTTCACGCTCGACCATCCCTGGCCCGATGGCATGTTCGGCCCACACGGCAACGACGACTGGTGGCCGCGCATGGTGATGCTCAAAGTGCTCACCCAGTTCCACGAGCTCACCGGCGATCCGCGCGTTATTCCTTTAATGACGAATTACTTCGTTCACCAGCTGCAGGCGCTGCCCGCGCGTCCGCTGCGCGACTGGGGCCGCATGCGCTGGCAGGACGAGCTGGTATCGGTAGTGTGGCTTTACAGCCGTACGCACGATCCCCGCCTGCTGGAACTGGCGAAGCTGCTGCAGGCCCAGGGCTACGACTGGCAGGGCATGTTTGCCAACTTCCCCTTCAAGACGAAGGTGGATCCCGAGGCCATCAAGAAAGAAGCCCATGGCGGCGATGCCTTCATGGAAGACATCGGGCTGCAGGTGCATGGCGTGAACAACGCCCAGGCGTTGAAGGCCTCGCCGGTGTGGTCGCAGGTATCGGGCAAGAGCGCCGACCGTGAGGCAGTGAATCACCAGCTGGCCATGCTCGACCAATATCACGGCTTGCCCAACGGCATGTTCTCGGCCGATGAACACCTGGCCGGACGCAGCCCGTCGCAGGGCGTGGAGCTTTGCGCCGTGGTGGAGGCGATGTACTCGCTGGAGCTGGCCCTGGCCATTACCGGCGATGCGGCCATCGGCGATCGCCTGGAGCGGATCGCCTTCAATGCCTTGCCGGGCACGTTCACCGACGACATGTGGGCGCACCAGTACGACCAGCAGCCCAATCAGGTGGAATCGAGCCTGCACCGCCGGCCCTGGACCACCAATGGTCCGGAAGCGAACCTGTTCGGCCTGGATCCGCATTTCGGTTGCTGCACGGCCAACTTCCACCAGGGCTGGCCCAAGTTCACCGCCAGCCTGTGGATGGCCACGGCCGACGGCGGGTTGGCCGCTGCCGCCTACGCCCCGTGTGAGGTTTCGACCACGGTCCGCGGGATTCCGCTGAGGCTCGAGCAAGCCACGGACTACCCCTTCCGACAGCAGGTGAGGATCACCCTTCATCCAGAATCGCCGGTGGCCTTCCCACTGCGACTGCGCATGCCCGGCTGGTCGCCGCATACCGCGATCAAGGTGAACGGCAAGCCCGTGGCCGCCGGTGCGCCCGGCAGCTTCGCCACGATTGAGCGTAGCTGGAAGGCCGCCGATACGGTCGAGCTCGCCTTCGACGCTCGCCCGATCGCCGAGGCGGGTTTCAATGGCTCACACAGTTTCACCTTCGGCGCCCTGGTCTTTTCCCTGCCCATCAAAGAGAACTGGGTGCTTTGGCGCAAGCGAGGCCTCACCGCCGACTGGCAGGTCTACCCGGGCTCGCGCTGGAACTACGGCGTATCGACGGGCGCCGGGGTGGTTGCCAGCGAGCACGCGCTGCCCGTCTCGCCTTTTGCGGGCCCACCGCCGCTTACCCTGGCCGTCGAAGGCCGGCCGGTACCGGGATGGAAGGTCGAGGAGGGCGCGGCCGATCCGGTACCGGCCCAGCCGAAGGCCGCCATCGACGAGCCGGCTACCACGCTTACCCTGGTGCCCTACGCCGTGGCAAAGCTGCGGATCACTTCGTTTCCGGTGATTGCCGCGCCTTCATAATTCTTCACTTGCCGTTTCAGGCACTTCATTCGGCGGCGTGGCCTGATGGCCGAAGCGGCAGTGGGCCGCACGCCGATGGAGCTTGAAGTGATGAAGTCGTTTGCCCTGGTCTTTTCTTCCGTCGCCGCCCTCGCCCTTGCGTCGGCCGCGCATGCGTCGCCGCCAGCGCAGCGCCTGGACCCGGCCCGCATTGCGGCGGTGGAGCCGAAGATCGCCGACAACACGTTCAAGGACATCACCAGCCTGCTGGTGGTCCAGGACGGCCGCACCGTGTACGAGCACTACTTCAACAGCAATACCGCCGACACTCTGAACGACATCCGCTCAGCTTCAAAGAGCGTGACCGCCCTGCTGATGGGCGCAGCGATCGACCGCGGCCTGGTGAAGGGCGTGGATGCGAAGGTGTACGACTTCTTTCCCGACTACCACGAGGTGGACCCGCGCAAGCGCGCCATCACCGTCGAAGACCTCATGACGATGAGCTCGATCTGGGAATGTGACGACGACAACCAGTTCTCCACCGGCAATGAGGAGCGGATGTATGTGAGCGAACGCTGGCTCACGTTCGCGCTTTCGCTGCCGGTGAAGGGATTCGCGCCGTGGATGACAAAGCCTTCGGATAGTCCTTACGGGCGTTCGTTTTCATACTGCACCGCTGGCGCGTTCACCGTCGGTGCCGTCATCGAACGCGCCACGCACAGGCCGCTATCGGCCTTCGCCGCTGACGTTCTTGAAAAGCCGTTGGGCATCAACCACGTGCAATGGAATGTTTCTGCCGAGGGCATCGGCATGGGTGGCGGTGGTACCCGCTACACCGCGCGTGACCTGGCGAAGCTCGGCCAGCTCGCGCTGGATGATGGCCGCTGGCAGGGTCGGCAGGTGATATCGGCGGCATTCATCCATTCGATGCTCACGCCGCACGCCAAGGCCAGGGAGGATGCCGAGTACGGCTATTTCTGGTGGCGTTTCCACTTCAAGACAGCCGGCCGCGAGGTCGTGGCCTGGGCCATGTCGGGTAATGGCGGCAATTATGTGTTCGTGGTGCCCGAACTGCGTCTGGTGACGGTGCTTACCAGCCATGCCTATAACCAGCGCTACGCACACCCGCAATCGCAGAAAATCTTCAGCGACTACGTGCTCAGTGCGACGGGGGCGGCAGGTCCGGCGGCCGCCAGCTCGCATTGAGTACTTCGGCGCGCTGGCGGGCGACATCGGCGGCGATGCGATCCAGGGCGTGGGCAAAACCGGGATCGCCCGCCAGCTTGATAAACAGCGGGGAGACCTGAAGATAGGCCTGGTCACGGTAGCCGGCGTCGATCGCGCGATTGATCGCCGCCACTGCCGGCGCCTTGCGGTCACGTGACAATTCAAGGATCGCCAGTTCCAGATACTGCGATGGCCACGGCGTACTGCCCACCAGCTGGTGGTCGAATTCGTCGACGCGTTCGGCGGTCCACGCCGGATCGACGCCGCCCGGGCCATAGATCCCCAGCAGCGTGGTCGGAAGGCTCATCAGGGGTCGCAGGCGCGCCGCATGCTGGAAGGCAGCTTCCGCGGTGGCGCGGTCGCCGCGTTGCAGGGCCAGTTCGCCGGACAGCATGTCCAGGTCCACGTGCGGGGTGTTGCGTTCCTGCGCCACGGCCAGCGCCGACGCTGCCTGCGTGAAACGACCCTGCAGGAACAGCGAGCGCGGCCAGGCCAGATTGGAGAACACATTGTCGGGATAAAGCCGGAAGCTGCGTTCCAGGCGCATCTGCGCGTTGGCGGTGAACCCGAGCAATTCCAGTTCGCGGCCGATCTGCACCTCGCGAAAGCGTACCTTGCTGCCGTCGCCGTGCATCGAGAGGTTCTCATGCAGGGCTTGCGCCAGCATGCCCTTCTCCTGGTGCAGATAGGCCAGGGAGGCACGCGTGGCATCGTCGGCGGGATCCAGTTGCACGGCGTGCGCATAGGCGGACATCGCCTCGTCGATGCGGCCGGCGCAATCCTGTGCATAACCCTTCGCCGACCACGCGGCGGCACGGGCAGGGTCGATGGCAAGCAGGCGGTTGGCCAGCTCCAGGCCGCGTTCGACGTCATCGCGGTCGCCATTGTAAAGGCAGGCGCGGGCGCTCATTGCGCGACTGAGGCCCAGCATGGCGTCGCGGTCCAGCGGCGCCTGGTTCAGCGCATCGGTATACAGCTCGATCGCGCGTTCGTTGTTGTCGTGCTGCCCGATCGCGGCATAGTACGAGGCACGTACCAACAAGGGGCTGCGTGGATCGGGCGGCGGCGTACGGTCGACCCTGTGCAGCCACAGGTAAGCCGCGCAGGCAGCCGCAAACGCGCCGGCAACACCCACCGCCACCCACCAGGGCCATCGCCGCGGTGGTGGCGCGGGCAAGTCTTCACCCTCGATCCTCGGCATCGCCGCCAGCTGGTAGCCGCGTCCGCGCACCGATCGTATATAGCGCGGCTGCCGCCCTTCATCGCCCAGCGCCTGCCGTAGCAGCTTGATGCGCTGGGTCACGGTTTCCTCGCCCACCACCGCCGGCGCCCATACCTGGTCGATCAGCTCATCGAAGCCGACCACCCGATCACCCTGCGTCAGCAGGAAGGCCAGCAAGCGGAAGCTCAACCCCGACACGGGAAGGACATCCTCGCCGCGCGTAACGCGCTGGCGTTCGGTGTCGATGCCCAGATCGAGCAGGCGGTACTGCATCAGCCGCCGACTTTCAGGAAGACCAGCAGGCCCACGCCCAGCACGATGCGGTAGATCGCGAATGGCGTGAAGCGATGGCTGCGGATGTAGCCCAGCAGCCACTTCACGGCGATAAAGGCGACCACCGCGGACACCACGAAGGCCACGCCGAGCGAGGTCCAGTCCTCATGGATGCCGTTGCCGTGGTGGAGTGTCTTGTAAAGCTCATAGGCGCTGGCAGCGTACATGGTGGGGATACCCACCAGGAACGAGAACTCCGTGGCCGCCGCGCGATTGGTGGTGCCGGCCATCATCGCGCCGAAGATCGTTGCCATCGATCGCGACGTGCCGGGGAGCAGCCCCGCCACCATCTGCAGCAGGCCCACCACGATGGCGGTGCGCCACGTGATCTCCGTACGGTCGACGCTGCGCTCGGCCAGTTTCTCAGCCGCCAGCATCCACAGGCCGCCGATCACCAGCGCCCAGGCGATCGGTCCCAATGTCTCGGGCAGCTTGAAGCCCATCTTCACCGCGATGAAGCCCAGTACGGCTGTGATCAGGAAGGCCACGGCGAGCTTGGCCAGGTAATCGCGGTTGGCCGGATCGCGCCATTGCGAGACAAGTTCCCACACACGCCGCCAGTAGATGAAGGTAACCGCCAGGATCGCGCCGGCCTGGATCACCACGTTGAAGGTGTCCGACCGTTCGCCCAGCCACCGCTCGGCGATGAGCAGGTGACCGGTGCTGGAGATGGGGAGGAATTCGGTAATGCCCTCGATGATGCCGAGCAGGATGGAGTTGAGGAGGTCGCCCACGAAACATTCCGGCAGGTAAGGGAGCGGCCTAGCTTAAGGCCTATGCGCTGCAAAGGGTTTCGCCCTGCACCGCCGCGCGACATACTGGGGAGGCACGCATTTGCAATGCCCCATGGTGGTGCAATCGCTGTGCAACGTCGCCGTCAAGTCATTGATGTATATCAAGCTTGGCTTGGCACATCCATTGCTATGGACGATCCATTCACCCACTAAACCCGAGGTTTCGCCCCATGTCCTCCGTTGAAAACGTGCTTGACCTGATGCAGGAGCACGATGTCGAGTTCGTCGACTTCCGCTTCGTCGATGTGCTGGGCAAGCAGCATCACACGACCTTCCCGGCCCATGCGGTGGACGCGGAAACCTTCGAGGACGGCAAGATGTTCGACGGCTCGTCGATCGCCGGCTGGAAGGGCATCAACGAATCGGACATGGTGCTGATGCCAGATCCTGATACGGCCTACCTGGATCCGTTCTCCCAGCACACGCAGCTGGTCATCCATTGCGACGTGCTCGAGCCCAGCACGATGCAGGCCTACGGCCGCGACCCGCGTTCGATCGCCAAGCGCGGCGAGGCCTACCTCAAGAGCACCGGCATCGCCGACACCGCGTTCTTCGGTCCGGAGCCTGAGTTCTTCATCTTCGATTCGGTCCGCTGGCAGAACGACATGGGCCGCGTGTTCTACGAAATCGGCTCTGAAGAAGCCGCGTGGAGCTCGCGTTACAAGTACGAAGGCAACAACACCGGCCACCGTCCCGGCGTGAAGGGCGGCTATTTCCCGGTGAGCCCGGTGGACACCCTGGGCGACCTGCGCGCCGATATGTGCAAGGTGCTCGAGTCGCTGGGCCAGGTGGTGGAAGTGCACCACCACGAAGTGGCCAATGCCGGCCAGTGCGAGATCGGCGTGAAGTTCAATACGCTGGTGAAGAAGGCGGATGAACTCATCACGCTGAAGTACGTGGTCAAGAACGTCGCCCACCAGAACGGCAAGACGGTTACCTTCATGCCCAAGCCCATCGTGGGTGACAACGGCTCGGGCATGCACGTGCACCAGTCGCTGTCCAAGGGCGGCGAGAACCTCTTCGCCGGCGACCTCTACGGCGGCCTGTCGCAGACGGCGCTGTGGTACATCGGCGGCATCTTCAAGCACGCCCGCGCCATCAACGCCTTCGCCAATTCCTCCACCAACAGCTACAAGCGCCTGGTGCCGGGCTTCGAAGCCCCGGTGATGCTGGCGTACTCGGCCCGCAACCGCTCGGCCAGCTGCCGCATCCCGTATGTGTCGAACCCAAAGGGCCGCCGCATCGAGCTGCGCTTCCCCGATCCCGTGCAGTCGGGCTACCTCACCTTCACCGCGCTGATGATGGCGGGGCTGGACGGCATCATCAACAAGATCGACCCGGGCGCGCCGTCGGACAAGGATCTTTACGACCTGCCGCCGGAAGAAGAGAAGAACATCCCGCAGGTATGCTCGAGCCTGGACGCGGCCCTTGAGGCGCTGGACAAGGATCGTGACTTCCTGAAGGCCGGTGGCGTGTTCACCGACGACTTCATCGACAGCTACATCGCGCTGAAGATGCAGGAAGTGACCCGTTACCGCGCCAGCACGCATCCGCTGGAGTTCCAGATGTATTACGCGATCTGATGGTTGCTCGCGGTAGTTGAGTTCCGCCTGATGTAAAGCCCTGCTGGTGCCGAGATCTCATTGATCGCCGGCGGGGCTTTTTTATCGAGGCTTGCTATCTGTGAACGCGACCCGTTAGAAAGTTAGGTTTATTCCCAATTTTCCGAGAAGGCGACGGAGCTGTTCAAGCGACGTGGCGTAATTCTTATGAACCTCAAAATAGAGATCCCGGTACTTGAGCTCAGAGAAGAAGTTCTTACCACTGGGGTGAACCGGTGTCTTGGAGAAGAGATAGCGTCGCGAGCTGGTTTTGTACGGTGCTATCGCCAGAAGCTTCGACCAATAGCCACTATCGAAAAGGAAGGCGGCTACTTTCTCAATAAGGTCAGGGACAGTATCTGCATCGATGGCAGTCCCATCGAGCATGATGGTTACGCCGCGCTCCCTGGGTGCACGACCCACTAGCTTCATCGAATGAGCGCTATTAGCCTTACCGTTAGAAGAATTGCCTAGGGCAAGGATTTCTTGTACGACAAGGCGTCGAATCACATCGCTAGGCTCCCGATCAACGAAGGGGCGTGCCAATGTGGCAAGTTGCGCATAAACATCGTCGGGCAGCGATACGGTTTTTGTCATTGCGTTCTCATAACGTATAAATCGTATATTGCAGTTCCAATTTATACGTTATAAGCCTGCATGTCAACGACGGGCCGTTATTACAGCGCAATACCACGCAAGTAGTTGACTTGCATGCGAATATCTTGAGCAAGTGCCTTCCGAGAGACTCCGTGACATCTTCGCCTTGGAGATCTTCTGGGACGGCGTTCCGCTATGTGCGTAAATTAGGCCCCAACTGGCAAGGGGGCTCCAATGGCAAAGATAAGGATGGTTCGCGGCGAGAGCGGGAGTGCTTCCGAGGTGGCTCCAAATCAATGCGTCGCCGCCCACGGTTGGCTGGCAGGGGCCACTAGGCCCGAAGCATGACGCCCGAGGCCAAGGCCCGCCTCCTGATCGATCAGAAGCTGGAAACAGCGGGCTGGCTTGTCCAGGACATCAAGGAACTAAACCTGGGCGCCGCCCAGGGCGTGGCCGTGCGCGAGTTCCCGACCGACACCGGGCCTGCAGATTACGTTCTCTACGTTGATCGCAACCCCGTGGGAGTTATCGAAGCCAAGCGCGACGAGGCCGGCGAGAACCTGAGCGTCCATGAAACCCAGACGGAACGCTATGCCGGTGCTTCGCTGAAATGGCACAAGGGCGGATTGCCGCTGCGCTTTCTCTACGAGAGCACCGGTCAGATCCTTTTCTTTACCGATGGCGCAGACCCAGTGCCACGATCCCGCGAACTGTTTTACTTCTTTCAGCCCCAGACTCTAGCGGATTGGGCCGCACTGCCAGAAACACTGCGCCGTCGGTTGACCCAGATGCCGCCCCTTCCGGAGCGGAACTTGCGTGACTGCCAGGTCAGTGCCGTCACCGGCCTGGAGAAATCGCTGGCTATGAACAAACCCCGCGCACTGGTCCATATGGCCACGGGCGCGGGTAAGACGTTCACCGCCATCACGTCTGTATACCGTCTACTCAAGTTCGGCGGAGCCAAGCGCATTCTTTTCTTGGTCGACACTAGAAACCTTGGCAAGCAGGCGCATCAGGAGTTCATGGCCTACACGCCGCCGGATGACGGCCGGAAGTTCACTGAGCTCTACAACGTGCAGCGACTGTCCTCCAGCAACATCGATCCTCATGGGCAGGTTTGCATCAGCACCATCCAGCGCATGTACTCCATCCTCTCCGGCGAGCCGATCGACGAATCGGCCGAGGACATATCTACCGCGGAATTAGGGGCGTTGGACAAACAGGCCAAGCTGGTCCGTTACAACCCGTCAGTGCCGATTGAGACCTTCGACTTCATCATCATCGATGAGTGCCATCGGAGCATTTACAACCTATGGAAGCAGGTGCTGGACTACTTCGATGCTTTCCTGATTGGCCTCACTGCCACCCCAGACAAGCGTACCTACGGTTTCTTCAACGAAAATGTGGTTGCTGAGTACAGCTACGAACAGTCGGTGGTTGACGGCGTCAACGTGGGCTATGACGTCTACGAGATCGAAACTGAGATCACCCGCGCCGGTGCCGAGCTGAAGGCCAAAGAATGGATCGATCACCGCGACCGTCAGACTCGCAAGAAGCGCTGGGCTCAGACCGAGGAAGACACGACCTACAGCAGAACTGACCTCGATCGATCGGTGGTCAACCCCAGCCAGATCCGCCAGGTGATACAAGCGATGAAAACGGCGGTGGAAACTCGCATTTATCCTAATCGCGCTGAAGTGCCCAAGACCCTTATCTTCGCCAAAACCGACAGCCACGCGGATGACATTATTCGCACCGTGCGTGAGGTCTACGATGAAGGCAATGCATTCTGCAAGAAGGTGACCTACAAGGCCGAGGAAGACCCGGACAGCATCCTGTCCAACTTTCGCAACGAGTACCACCCGCGTATCGCCGTCACGGTCGACATGATTGCTACCGGTACAGATGTGAAGCCACTGGAAGTGCTGCTGTTCATGCGCGATGTGCGCAGTAAGGGCTATTACGAGCAGATGAAAGGCCGCGGCGTGCGAAGCCTTGATGCGGAATCGTTGAAGAAGGTCAGCAGTAGCGCCGACAGCGCTAAGACACACTTCGTTTTGATCGACGCCGTCGGGGTGGAAAAATCGCTGAAAACCGAAAGCCGACCCTTGGAAAAAATGCCTGCCGTCTCGCTGAACAATCTGCTCAAGGGTGTTGCGATTGGTAGCCGCGATGACGACACGGTACTCACGCTCGGCAACCGTCTGGTGCGATTGGCCAAGCAGCTAGACGATAAGGCTTTGACCCGGATCAAACAGGTTGCAGATGGCCGCAGCCTCAATGATCTCGCGCGTAACCTGATTATAGCGCTGGATCCCGATCGGATCGTGGCCGATGCGCTGGATACCGCCAATGCCGCCGGCATCACGTCCAGCGAGGACGTCCTCGCGGCCGACGAATTGGACGCCGCACGTCGTCGCCGAGTTGCCGCGGCTTGTCAACCGTTCGACGATCCCAAGCTGCGCGATCTGATCGACTCCGCCCGCCGCGAGCACGAACAGCTCATCGATCACATCAACATTGACCAAGTGGTCTCGACCGGATTCAGCGCACAGGCAGAGGCGCAGGCCACGGCCACCATTCAGGTATTCGCCGATTATTTGCGCGTACACCGCGACGAGATCACCGCGCTGGATTTCTTCTACCAGCAGCCCTACCGGCGTCGGCTGCTCACCTTCGCCATGATTGAGGATCTGCACGACGTACTGTCTCGGCCACCGCTGATGCTCACCACTGAGCGGCTGTGGTCGGCCTACGCACGTGTCCAGGCCGGCAAGGTCAAAGGCGCCGAAATCCGCCGCCAGCTCACCGACCTGATCGCACTCGTGCGCTTCGCATTGGGCCTCGACGAAGAACTACGCCCGTTCGCTGACAGTGTCGACAAGCGTTTCCAGGAGTGGATATTCCGCCATAATGCGCAGCGCGCCACGGCGTTTACTCTGGAACAAACCGAGTGGCTACGTTTGATGAAGGATCACGTCGCATCTAGTTGTTCGATCAGTCGCGAAGATTTCGACTATGCGCAGCTAGCCGACAAGGGTGGACTGCAGAAAGTATGGCAAGTATTTGGCGAGCAGTTCGATGAACTGCTGACAGAAATGAACGAGGAGTTAGTCGCTTGATTTCGAAGCACGACCGGTCTGCTGAGTTGATTGCACCGGGCTACGCACTGACCACGCTCGCCGAGGTCGTTGAGGGCCATGTTGCGCAAACTGGGCCGACTAGGGCTTTTGTCTATCTGGACATCGGCAGCATTGACCGTGAGGCAAAAGCCTTGCGCGAACAGAGGCTCCTCGAGCTCGACGAGGCTCCTAGCCGAGCTAGGCAGATCGTTGCTCCCGGCGACGTATTGGTGTCGATGACGCGACCAAACTTGAACGCAGTGGCAATGGTCCCTTGCTCGGAATCGCAACTCGTTGCTTCAACCGGATTTCATGTTCTGCGTACACGTTGGGTCGAGCCGAAGTTCCTTTACTACCTCGTTCAGACGGACCACTTCATCGACACAATGTCGAGCCTTGTTCAAGGGGCGCTTTATCCAGCAGTTCGTCCTAGAGACATCTCCAACTACAAATTCATGTTGCCGCCTAAGAGCGAGCAATACCGAATCGTCAAGAAGCTCGAAGAGCTGTTCTCCGACCTCGATGCTGGCGTGACTGAGTTGAAGGTGTTGCAGCGTAAGCTTGAGCAGTATCGCCAATCACTACTGAAGGCGGCGATGGAAGGCGCACTGACCGCCGACTGGCGTATGGCCCGCATCGCGAACAGAAGACCGAGGGAAATCGGCACCGACCTGCTGCAAAGCATTCTCACCGATCGTCGCGCACACTGGGAGGCAAAACAACTTGCTAAGTTTATTGAACAAGGCAAGACTCCTCCGGGAGATTGGCGGAATAAATACCCTGAGCCGATATCTCTCGACACCACCGACTTTTCCGAGCTTCCAGAAGGATGGGTATGGGCCACCCTGTCCCAAATCGGATGGCTTGACCGCGGTCGTTCCAAGCATCGGCCAAGAAACGCCCCGCATTTGTACGGCGGCCCTTACCCCTTTGTGCAAACTGGGGACATTCGGGATTCGGACACCTTCGTTCGCAAAGCATCCATCACCTATAGCGAGGCCGGGCTCGCGCAAAGTCGGTTGTGGCCAACGAAGACCCTCTGTATAACGATCGCCGCAAACATCGGTAAGACGGCATTGCTTGCGGTGGAGGCCTGCTTTCCCGATAGCGTCGTAGGCTTTCTTCCAGCGAGTGATGCAGTGTCGGTGGAATACGTCGAGTACTACATCCGCACAGCGCAGCAGAAGCTAGAGGATGAGGCTCCCGCAACGGCCCAGAAAAACATAAATCTCGAGATCCTTGAGCGTCTTCCGGTACCAATTCCGCCGATGCACGAGCAACTCCTGCTGGTCGAAAGACTGTCAGATTCGCTATCCAGTGTCCGTGATCAAGACGAGGCCGCAGCGCTTGGAATCAGGCAGGCTTCCGCCCAACGTAAGAACATCCTAAGGGCCGCCTTCGCCGGTCAACTAGTGCCACAGGAACCAAGTGACGAACCTGCCAGCGTACTGCTGGATCGGATCCGCGGAGCGCGTGTCGCGGTCGCCGAGAAACCAAAAACAAAGAATGCTCGCCAGAAGAAGGAGCGCGCATGAACGAGAGCAATGGCGAACTGATCCTCTACCGCACTGAGGACGGACGAACCGACGTCCACCTACGCGCCGCCGGCGGCACGGTCTGGCTCACCCAGGGTGAGATGACCGACCTCTTCGACACCACCAAGCAGAACGTGAGCCTGCACATCCGCAACATTCTCGAAGAGGGCGAGTTGTCAACAGAGGCAACTGTCAAGGATTCCTTGACAGTTCAAATCGAGGGTAGCCGGCGCGTTAGTCGACCTGTTCAGCTTTATCGGTTGGACATGATCCTGGCGGTCGGTTTCCGCGTGCGCTCTCCACGTGGCAGCCAGTTTCGGCGCTGGGCGGGCTCCACGCTTGCCGAATATTTGGTTAAGGGCTTCGTGCTGAACGACCAGCGCTTGAAGGATGCCGAGCGCGCCGACTACTTCGATGAATTGCTGCGCCGCATACGCGATATCCGTAGTTCGGAAAAGCGCTTCTACCAAAGGTTACGTGACCTATTCAAAACCAGTAGCAGCGACTACGACGGCACTGTGCCCACGGCCAAAACCTTCTTCGCCACCATCCAAAACAAACTAGTGTTTGCGGTTACCGGCCGAACCGCTGCAGAGCTGATCGTGGAGCGTGCAAATCCTGACGCAGCCAACATGGCGTTGACTACCTGGGCCGGAGATCAAGTCCGCAAGTCCGATGCAGTTATATCCAAAAATTACCTTGATGACGAAGAACTCGACCAGCTCGATCGGTTGGTCACCATGTTCCTGGATTTTGCCGAGGACCGCGCGATGCGACGCATCGAGACCCGCATGATCGACTGGGTCGCGCAAACAGATCGTTTCCTCAGCTTTAACGAACGCTCATTGCTCATCGGTTCCGGGCGGATCTCGCGGGAACGGATGGAAGCCACTATCGGCGAGCGCTACGCCGACTTTGATGGCCGTCGCCGCGCCATCGAGTTGCAGGCCTCCGAGCACGAGGCCGACGAAGAATTGACTCAGTTGCAGGCGCAAGCCACACGGCTGACATCCTCCAAGAATATGGGCAAGCCATAACGATGAACAGCACCGCCCTTGTCCAGAAAATCTGGAACTTCTGTCACACCCTTCGCGATGACGGCGTCGGCTATGGCGACTATCTAGAACAGCTGACCTACCTGCTGTTCCTGAAGATGGCGCACGAGTATTCGCTGCCCCCTTATAACCGCGAGACCCACGTTCCCAAGAGCTGCGATTGGGCGAGCCTGCGACGCAAGGTCGGCGAGCCGTTGGAAGCGCACTATCTGAAAGTGTTGCACCGGCTGGGCGAGGAACCTGGCATGCTCGGCGCGATCTTCTTCAAGGCTCAGAACAAGATTCAAGACCCGGCTAAACTCGCGCGGCTGGTGCAAATGATCGATGCCGAAGACTGGATCAGCCTCGATGCCGACACCAAGGGCGATCTGTACGAAGGCCTGCTGCATAAGAACGCCGAGGACACCAAGAGCGGTGCCGGCCAATACTTTACTCCGCGCGTACTGATCCAGGCCATGGTCGAGTGCGTGCAGCCGGAACCGATGAAGACCATTGCCGACCCGGCCTGCGGCACCGGCGGTTTCTTTCTCGGTGCCTACGAATGGCTCACGCGGCCCGGGAGTCAACTCGACAAAAGAAAGAAGGAGTTCTTACGCCACAAAGCGTTCTTCGGAAACGAGATTGTCGCCGCGACTCGTCGCTTGTGCCTGATGAATCTATTTCTGCACAACGTCGGCGACCTCGATGGCGAGCCGACGGTGGATCGTTCCGATGCCCTGATCTCAGAGTCGAAGCAAAAGTTCGATTACGTGCTGGCCAACCCGCCCTTCGGCAAGAAGAGCAGCATGACCATCACCAACGAGGACGGCCAGGAAGACCGCGACGCGCTGACCTATGAGCGCCAGGACTTCTGGCAGACCACCTCGAACAAGCAGCTCAACTTCCTGCAGCACATCGTGTCGATGCTCAAAACAACCGGCCAGGCGGCCGTGGTGCTTCCCGACAACGTGCTTTTCGAGGGCGGCGCTGGCGAGAAGATTCGCCGCAAGCTACTGGAAACGTGTGACGTGCATACCCTGCTGCGGCTGCCCACAGGCATTTTCTACGCGCAGGGTGTGAAGGCGAACGTACTGTTCTTCGATGCAAAACCCAAGGTTGGCAAGGTCCAGACCAAAGGCGTGTGGATCTACGACCTTCGTACGAATAAGCATTTCACCCTGAAGACGAAGACGCTGAAGGCGGAAGACCTGCAGGACTTCATCGCCTGTTACAACCCGACTAACCGGCATAAGCGCAAGGAAACCGAGCGCTTCAAGTACTTCAACTACAAGACGCTGGTAGCGCGCGATAAAGCGAGCCTGGACATCTTCTGGCTGAAGGATGACAGCCTGGACAACCTCGACGATCTGCCACCCCCAGATGTTTTGGCTCAGGAGATCATTGATCACCTGGAAGCTGCGTTGCTGTCGTTTCGCGAGGTCGCCGCCGCGCTTCCGGTATCAAGCGGATCAGCTGAGTAGGAACCTAAAGTCTCGCAGCCGCGCTCCGTTGGCCGAAGGGTGGGGGCAATTTGCCTCCCCCTTTCCCTTCGCCGAAGCGGAATAAAGCCCAAGGCTTTTACCCGGGCCGTTCATCCACCCGCACAGGTTTCCCACTCAACTAGTTGAATCCCCGGCCGATACCGGTACTATCCGGCCACGCTGACCGTGGCGAAGCAGGGGGATGGGATCGATGGGGTTGGCCAGGCGCATCGCTGGCGCGGTGTTCTTGCTTCTGTTGCTGGCACTGGGCCTGGCTGCATGGGGCCGCTTTCGCGCGCCCAGCGCTGCCGAGCGTGATGCGCTGGAACTGCTGCGCGTGGACTCCACCCCGTTGCCGGCGAAGAACGCCTGGCACGCCCTGTGGTTGCTCGATTACATCATTCCAGCAGGCGAGCGCGAGGCGGCCTATGCCCAGGACCTCGCCCAGTTGCGCGACCGCGCTGTTGCGGTACGTGCAGGCACACCCGTGCCGCCGTTCAGAAAGTGGGCCGAGAACCATTACGCCGCCCTGCCCAAGCTTACCGACGACGACCGCGCGGCGATCTGCCGTCCTGTCTCCCAGTGCCTGGCGCAGGTGCGCACCCATCCGGAGGCCACGCGCCTGGCGCTGACCCGCCATGCCGACCGTCTGGCCGCCATCGCCGGCCTGGCCGGCATGGATTACCTCTGGAACGACATGCCGCCGGTCACGGCGGCGCCCGGTCCGGATATCGGCGACGTGCAGGCGCTCTGGCTCACGGCGGCGGCTTCGGATTTCGTCGAGGGCCGGCAGCAGGAAGGCCTGGCCCAGGCCTGCACCAGCGCGCTGACCATGCGCCGCCTGCATGTGGGTGGCAACGATGCGCTCGGCTCGATGATCACGGCACGCTGGGCGATCGAAGCCGGGGGCCTGGCCATGGACATGCTGGCGCAGATGCCCGATGACGCGCCGGTGCCCGCTATCTGCGCCGCGGCGTTCGCGCCGCCGGTGGATGCCGACGTAGATTTCTGCGAGGTTTCCCGTGCCCAGTGGCGCGGCAGCTTTGGCAGCGTGGAGAATTTCCCGGTGGTGGAGCATGGCGCGGGCGGCGCCTCGTGGCTGCTCAGCCGCGACCAGACCCGCCGGCTGGCAGCACCTGCATTCGTGGCCGCATGCAAGGCCGACGTGCGGGCGGCGGAACTGGCCGATGCCCATCTGGACGATGCCATCCAGCCCCGGCCCACCCCAGATTTCATCGACCGGATCGGCAATGTCCAGGGTGTGGACCTGGCCGTGGCCGGCGTGCCGAATTTCGTGCCGTACCTGCGGCGCAACCGGGATTACGCCGCCACCTTGCGCATGTTCGGCACCGCACTGTGGCTGCGCACCCTGAAGGGCGATTACCGCACCCTTGCCGCCCGCGTGGCCGCGCGGCCGGCAAGCGTGAATCCGCCAGGTTCGCGGCCGATCAAGGCGGGCCCCGACGGCATCAGCCTGGTGATGGACCTTTATGCGCCGGTCGACGGCGAGCGTGTGACCACGGTGCCACTGCCGGTTCCTGCCTCCTGATCTTGCAATGCCCGGGCATGCCGCCATCTGACGGAGCATGACTTCCTATTCCGTTCTCGACCTCTCCCCCATCGTCAAGGGCGGCAGCGCCAGCGACGCCCTGAACAACAGCCGCGACCTGGCGGTGCATGCGGAAGCCTGGGGCTACAAGCGCTTCTGGCTTGCCGAACACCACAATATGTCTGGCATTGCCAGTGCGGCCACCTCGATTGTGATCGCCCACGTCGCTGCGGCCACCTCGACCATCCGCGTGGGTTCCGGGGGCGTGATGCTTCCCAACCACGCGCCTTTGGTGATCGCCGAGCAGTTCGGCACCCTCGAAGCGCTGTTCCCCGGCCGCATCGACCTTGGACTGGGCCGCGCGCCCGGTAGCGACCAACTCACCGCGCGCGCCCTGCGCCGGGAATTGGGAGCCAGCGACGAGCGGTTTCCCGAAGACGTCGCCGAACTGCAGCAGTTCCTGGGCGAACCGCACCCATTGCAGCGCGTCCGCGCGGTGCCCGGGCAGGATTCGAATATTCCCCTGTGGCTGCTGGGATCGAGCCTGTTCAGTGCGCGCCTGGCGGCGGAGCTGGGCCTGCCGTTCGCCTTCGCATCGCATTTTGCACCCGATGCATTGATGCAGGCGCTGCAGGTGTATCGCACATTGTTTCGTCCGTCCGCGCAGTTGGACAAACCCTACGCGATGGTGGGCGTGAACGCTTTCGTCGCCGACACCGATGACGAAGCCCGGTACCTCTTCACTTCGTTGCAGCAGCAGTTCCTGAACTTGCGGCGCGGCACTCCCGGCCAGCTGCAACCTCCCGTGGACACCATGGACGGCCGTTGGACGGAGATGGAGAAGCGTGGGCTGGAACACACCATGCAGTACGCGGCGGTGGGTTCGGCCGATACCGTGCGCGCGAAGCTGAAGGATTTCATCGCCACCACCGGCGCCGATGAGGTGATGCTGACGGCGCAGATCTTCGACCATGCTGCGCGGCTTAAGTCGTTTGAACTGGCGGCGCAGGTGATGAGGGCGCTCTAGCTTTCGGTGCCCGGCGCGATGCCTAGTTC
This sequence comes from Pinirhizobacter sp., assembly GCF_036499745.1. Classification (NCBI taxonomy): domain Bacteria; kingdom Pseudomonadati; phylum Pseudomonadota; class Gammaproteobacteria; order Lysobacterales; family Rhodanobacteraceae; genus Pinirhizobacter; species Pinirhizobacter sp. Next base: position 55,609 of record NZ_DASYDG010000033.1, on the reverse strand, counting down.
ATTACCCAACCATGCGAAGCCAGCAGCGACTGGCCGGTAATCGCACTGGTGGGAAAGGCCGCCATGAACACCGCCACGCGGGCGATGTCGTCAAGCGTGGTGAATTCCCCGTCAACCGTGTCGCGCAGCATCACATCGCGGATCACCTCGCTTTCGCTGATGCCAAGCTCCTTCGCCTGTTCTGGAATCTGTTTATCGACCAGCGGCGTACGGACGAAACCCGGGCACAGCACGTTGGCGCGGATGCCCTGCGCCGCGCCTTCTTTCGCGATGGTGCGGGCCAGGCCCAGCAGGCCGTGCTTGGCGGTGACGTAAGGCGCCTTGAACTTCGACGCCACGTGCGAGTGCGCCGAGCCCATCAGCAGGATCGAGCCGCCCTTGCCGGCGGCAAGCATCTGCCGCATCGCCGCACGTGAGGTAAGGAACGCGCCATCGAGGTGGATGGCGAGCATCTTTTTCCAGGCCGCGAACTCCAGGTCGACCAGTGGTGCGATGATCTGGATGCCCGCGTTGGACACCAGGATGTCCAACGCTCCCCAGCGCGTGGCGACCTCGTCGAAGCCCTGGTTGACGGCTTCTTCGTCGGTGACGTCCATGGCCACGCCCATCGCATCGCCACGGCCGCCGTCGATTTCACCGGCCACCATTTCGGCGCCGTCGCGGTCGAGGTCGGCGATCACCACCCGCGCACCGGCGTGGTGAAAGGCCTGCGCAATGGCCTTGCCGATGCCGCTGGCAGCACCGGTAACCAGCGCGACCTTGCCATCGAGCTCGCCCATGTCGATCAGGCGCCGATATCGCGCAGCTTCTTGCCGTGCATCAGCTTGCGCTCGATATCTTCCAGCGTGACGCCCTTGGTTTCCGGTACCAGCCAGAACGTGAGCACGATGAATACTGCATTGAAGGCCGCATACAGCCAGAACGTCTGCCCCGGGCCGATACCGTTGACCAGGGTCAGGAAGGTGTTGCCCACCACCCAGTTCATCGCCCAGTTGGTGAAGGTCGACACGCCGATGCCGAAGTCGCGGCCCTTCAGCGGCTGCACCTCCGAGCACAGTGTCCAGATCAGCGGACCGGCCGACATGGCGAAGCCGATGATGAAGACCAGCAAGGTGCCCACCGTGAAGTATTGCTCGGCACGGGTGGTGGTACCGATGTGGATCATCGTGCCGACGATCGCCAGCGAGATGGTCATGACCACGAAGCCGGCGTACAGGATGGGCTTGCGGCCGATGCGGTCGACCAGGCCGATGGCGATGAACGTAGCCAGCACGTTGGTCAGGCCGACGATGGCGGTGAACCACAACTGTGATTCATGATCGTAGCCCAGCGTGCCGAAGATGCGCGGCGCGTAGTACATCATCACGTTCATGCCGGTCAGCTGCTGCATCACCTGCAGCAGCACGCCCAGGCCCACCGAGCGGCGGAAGTTGCTGTTTTCCTGGAACAGGTGCCAGCCGCGCTGCGGGGTCTGAAGCGACTCGGCGATGTCGGCCATCTCATGATCGACCATCCCACGGTTACCGCGGAGCTTCAGCAGTACGTCCTCCGCTTCTTTCGTGCGGCCTTTCATCATCAGCCAGCGCGGGCTGTCCGGCAGCCACAGCACACCGAGCAGGAACAACGCGCCCGGGACGGCGATGATGCCGAGCATCCAGCGCCAGCTGCCGGTGTAGCTGAAGGCGAGGTCTGACAGGAAGGCCACCAGGATGCCGATGGTGATCATCAGCTGGTAGAGCGAGATCATCGCACCACGGATCCGCTCCGGAGCCACTTCGGCCAGGTAAAGCGGTGCGGTGAACGATGCGATGCCGATGGCCAGGCCCAGGATCACGCGGGCGACGATCAGCGTTTCGGGATTGGTCGCGACGCCGCAGAGCACCGAACCTATGACGAACAGAATGGCGCCCAGGACCAGCGAGCGCTTGCGGCCCAGGGACGAGGACAGCCAGCCAGCACCGAGCGCGCCTGCTGCAGCGCCGATCATCATGGAACTCACGATCCATTCGATGGTGCGATCGCTGATGGCGAAATCGGCCTTGATGAAATCGGTGGCGCCGGAGATCACGCCGATGTCCAGGCCGAACATCAGGCCGGCGAGCGCGGCCAGGATGCAGGTGAAGATGGCCGTGGCTTTGGCATGCGACGGTGTAGTGGCCGCGGCAGTGGATGCAACGCTATTCATAGGGTGTTCCCGAGGTGCGTTGGAAGTCGTCGTTCAATGGGTAGCGCGGGCATCTTGCCATGCCCGGCCCGTGGGTGGTGCACCCGCGAAGCGGGGTTCGGTCAAACCAGTGAAGCCCGGCTCGAATATGTGCAGTGCACCATCGCCCACGTCGCGCGCCGCCGCTTGCAAACCGTCGCTGGCGCTGGTGACGTACAAGCGATCGAGCATCGGCCCGCCGAAGGCAGGCCGTGTCGGCTGTTGTGCCGGCAGTTCGAACACGCCAGCGAGGGTTCCGTCGGCGGCATAGCGGCATACCCGGCCAGCGCCCCAGCTCGCATTCCACAGCCCACCGTCGGCATCGACGGTGGAGCCGTCCGGTTCGCCCGGTTCATCGCGAAGATCGACGAACACGCGCGGTGTGCCGAGGGTGTCGCCGTAATCCACGCACATGATGCGTTTGTCCAGCGAGTCGCAGAAGTACATCACGTCGCCGCTGGGGCTGAAGGCAATCGAGTTGCTGATTGCCACGCCAGGCAATGGCAGGTGTTCAAGCTGCAAGTGGCGATCGAGACGGTAAAAACCGCCCACGGGTTGCTTCGGGCCAGTGGCCGGCTCGTGCAGCGTGCCGAAGACGAAGCGGCCCTGGCGATCGCAGGCGCCGTCATTCGCGCGCGTGTGCTTTCCCGGTTCCACTTCCATCAGCTCCAGCAGTTCGCCGCTATCGATGCGCCAGAAGGCCAGTCGCGAAGCCAGCGCCAATAACAGCACGCCTGGATCGTCGCAAAGCGCGAACGAAGCCAGCCGCTCGGGCATGGTCCAATGGGCAACGTCACCGCTGGCCGGGTGCAGGCGCCAAAGCGTGCATCCGGCGATATCCGTCCACCACACCGACTGGCCGCGGTCGTCCCATTGCACGCCTTCACCCAGGATGTTTCCCGCCGCATGGGCGATGCGCGAATCGGTCATACCCAGCCACCATCCACGATGTAATCCTGGCCCGTACACATGCGGCTGTCGTCGGCGGCCAGGAACAGTGCGGCGCGGGCCAGGTCGTCGGGCTCGATGTGGCCGGGCATGCACTGCATGCGCCGGATCGACGCCTCGCCTTCTTCGTCGAGCCAAAGCTCGCGCTGCTTGGGCGTGATCACCCAGCCCGGTACCAGGCAGTTGATGCGGATGTTCTGCGCGCCAAGCTCCCGCGCCATGCCGTTGACGAAGCCGCGTACCGCGGCCTTGGCCATCGCGTACAACGGGTAGCCTGCGTTCTTCTGGATCCAGCCGGTGGAGCCCATGCAGATGATCGAGCCGTGGCCCAGCTGTTTCATGTCAGGCACCACGGCTTTGGTGACGAACACCTGGTGGCGCAGGTTCACCGCAAGGCTCTTGTTGAAGAAGGCTTCGTCCACCTGGTCGAGCGAATGCCTTGCGTCGTTGGCGGCGCTGTTGATCAGCACACCGAACGGGCCGGTTTGCGCGCGCAATGCCTGGATGGATGCGGCAACGGCTTCCAGGTCAGTGAGGTCGGTGTGTGCGTAGACTGGCTTGAAAGGCGCATCGCCAAGGGATCCGATCAAGTCGGTCGCGGCGTTGTCGTCGAGATCGACAAAGGCCACGCGTGCGCCCTGGCGGGCGAACTGTGCAACGAACGACGCGCCGATGCCGCTGGCACCGCCGGTGATCAGCACGGCGCGGTCGCGCAGGCTCGGGTAGCTGGCGTACATCTGGTTCATTACCACTCCGCCACGCTGCCGTCTTCATGGCGCCACACCGGGTTCCGCCAGCGATGGCCCACGGCGGCGCGTTCATCCACATAGGCCTGGTTCACTTCGATACCAAGACCTGGCCCGTTGGGGATGGCGACGAAACCGTCTTCATAGGCGAACACGCTGCGGTCGGTCACGTAATCGAGCAGGTCGTTCGCCGCGTTGTAGTGGATGCCCAGGCTCTGCTCCTGGATGAACGCGTTGTGGCTGACGGCATCGATCTGCAGATTCGCCGCCAGCGCGATCGGCCCCAGCGGGCAATGCAGGGCCACGGCCACGTCATAGGCTTCGGCCATCGCGGCGATCTTCACCGTTTCGGTGATGCCACCGGCATGCGCCGGGTCGGGCTGGATGATGTCCACGCCGCCGGTCTGCAGCACGCGCTTGAAATCGAAGCGGGAATACAGCCGCTCGCCCAGGGCGATCGGCGCGGGCGAGATGGCCGCCAGTTCCGGAATGCTCTCCAGATGCTCCGAGAGCACGGGCTCTTCGATGAACATCAGGTTGTACGGTGCCAGTTCGCGCATCAATACCTTGGCCATGGGCTTGTGCACGCGGCCGTGGAAGTCCACGCCCAGGCCGATGTCCGGGCCGACGGCTTCGCGCACGGCCTGCACATTGGCCAGCATGCGGTCGACCTTGGCATGCGAATCGACGTACTGCAGTTCTTCGGTGCCGTTCATCTTCACGGCGCTGAAACCGCGGGCGACTGCCGCCCGGGCGGCGTCGGCGGTGTCGGCCGGGCGATCGCCGCCGATCCACGAATACACACGGATCTTGTTGCGCACGGGCCCGCCCAGCAGGGCATGCACGGGCACTCCCAGCGCCTTTCCGTGGATGTCCCACAGGGCGTGGTCGATGCCGGCGAGCGCGCTCATAAGCACCGGGCCTCCCCGGTAGAAACCGGCGCGGTACAACACGTTCCAGTGATCCTGGATGTGGCGCGGATCCTTGCCGATCAGGTAGTCGGCCAGTTCGCTCACCGCAGCGGCCACGGTATGCGCGCGGCCCTCGATGACCGGCTCACCCCAGCCGCTGATACCGGCGTCGGTGTCCACGCGCACGAAGCACCAGCGCGGAGGCACGATGAAGGTGGTGATCGCGGTGATCTTCATGCGCCGGCTCCCTTGGCGGCCAATGCAGCCCAGGCCTGTGCGAAAGCCTGCGCGCGGGCTTTCGTGTCGCTGATCGGCCGGCCTGGTGCGTACAACGCCCCGCCAATGCCAAAACCGTTCGCCCCGGCCGCGACGAACCCGGCCATGTTGCCGGGCTCGATGCCGCCGACCGGCAGCAACGCCAGATCCTTCGGCAGCACGGCTCGCCACGCCTTGAGTACATGCGGGCCGATCAGCTCGGCCGGGAAAATCTTCAGCGCATCGGCGCCGGCGTCGAGCGCCGCGAAGGCCTCGGTGGTGGTGGACACACCCGGCAGGCAGTAAAGCCCCGCGGCTTTGGCCGCGCGGATCACCGCCACATCCGCATGCGGCATGACGATGATCTTGCCGCCGGCGGCAGCGACTTCTTCGACACGCGCGGGCGACAGCACGGTGCCGGCACCCACCAGCGCACGGTCGCCGAAGCGTTCGGACATGATGCTGATGCTGCGCAAAGGGTCGGGGGAATTGAGGGGTACCTCAAGGATGCGGAAGCCCGCATCGACCAGGACATCGCCGGTGTCGGCGGCCTCGCCTGGGGTGATGCCACGCAGGATGGCGACGAGCGGAAGGGGGCCAAGCCAGGCGCCGATCATGGGGAAACTCCGTGGATGGTTCGTTCGTGCAAATGGGCACGCCGGGCGATCAGCCACAGCCCGTGGGCGGCGGTGTCCTCCACGGCAGGTGAAACAGTGAGGGAAAAATCGCTGGCGGCCATGCGGTAGCGCGCGCCCAGGGCGGCATCACCCACCAGGCGCAGCGGCAACGTGCAGTCCATGCGGCCATCGGCCAGGGTGGAACGGATTTCCTCGCCGATCAGCAGGCCCGAGAGGTAATCCGGGACGCTTGAGGCATCGAGCGTGCCATCGAGCATCAACGCCCGCGTCGAGAACAGCCGCGACACGCCTCCGGCAGCGCCACTGGCGCGTGCGGTGCGCACGCCGCGACTGAAGGCATCGACATCCAGGGGTGCATCGGGCTTGATCTCCACCGCCAGGATCGAATGGCGGGACAGCAGGGCGAAGAGTTCGCCTGTCATGGTGGTGACGAAATCGGTGACCACGCCTTCCTTCACCCGCACCCATTTGCTGTGGGTGCCCGGCAGCACCACGGTGGCTTCACCCTGGGGCGGCGGCCGCAGCGCCAGCGCGCCGACCAGCTGGGTTTCCTCACCTCGCATCACGTCGGGTCCGCGGCTGTTGTGCAGGCCTGGCACCAGGTGCACTACGCGTCCGCCAGGGGCGGCGACCGGCACCAGCGCGGCGGCCAGCTCATCGACGCCTGCGGGAATATCAAGGTAGGGCACTTCCTGCCAGCCGTTCCGGCTGCCCACCATGCCGGCGGCGATCACCGGGCAGTCGGGCCAGCCGGCCACCATGGCGGCGAAGGCGCCACCGAAGCCACCGTCGGGCAACTGGCGGATGCCCCAGGGCCTGGAGCGGGTTTCCACGATGGAACCGGCGGCATCGAGCAGGTAGGCGCGGAAGCTGGAGGTGCCCCAATCCAGGGCGATCAGGTGGTTCATGGTTTTACCGCGCGGCGCGTTTTCAGGGTGTCGCGCGAATCGCTGATCAGGCCGCGCATCGCGTCGGCCGCGGCGTTGGGCCGGCGGCGGCGGATGGCGTCGTACACGGCATGGTGCTGGGGGAGGGAATAACGGAAGTTGGCGGTGGTACGGGCGGACATCAGGAAATACGTGGCAAGCGCGGTCTGGATCACCGAGAACAGCGAGCCGAGCAATTCATTGTTGGTGGCGCGCAGCACCGCCTCGTGGAAGCGAACGTCGGCTTCGGCCCAGGCGTCCAGGTCCATGGCCGCGTCCATCGCCTCGTAGGCGGCGGCGACCTCCGCCAACTGGATGTCGTCGCGACGGCGCGCGGCGGCGGCCGCGGCGGCGGGTTCGACGATCTCGCGCATCTCCACCAGTTTGTCGACGAAGTCGTCGGTGGGCATCGCCGCGCAACGCCAGGCCAGGACATCGGCGTCGAGCTGGTTCCAGAAGCGCACCTCGCGCACGCGCATGCCGGTCTTCTGGCGGGTTTCGATCAAGCCCTTGGTAGCCAACACTTTCAGCGCTTCGCGTAGTACCGTGCGGCTGACCGCCATGCGGGTGGCCAGGGCTTCTTCACGCGGCAACGCCTCGCCCGGCGCAAGGTTGCCGCCGACGATCATCTGCCCCAGTTCCTGGACCACCTGGCCATGCAGGTTTCGCGGTCCCGTCGTTCGTGCCACATGGACCCCCTCAGGGTCATTTGTCATACAAATCATTTATAGCACAACATCCGCGAAATACACCGGTTCACCTTGCGCTCAAATTCGGCAGGTTCCACGCTTGGACACCTCCAGCAACAGGAATGTCCCCGATGCGCGCGATATGGCCCTGCCTTGTCCTGTCATTGCTGGTTTTCGGCGTTTCCGCCGCTCCCTATCCCCACCCCGGCGTAGTCACCGCCGACCCACCGGCTGACAAGGCAAACCCGGCCAGCATGCAGGTCGCCCAGATCGACAGCCATGGTTCGAAGATGAATGCGGTGTTTTACCTCGCCCCGGGCGTAGGGCCGCATCCCACCCTGGTGCTTTTCCATGGTTTTCCCGGCAATGAACAAAACCTCGACCTGGCGCAAGCCGTCCGCCGTGCCGGATTCAATGTACTGACGCTGCATTACCGCGGGTCATGGGGCAGTCCGGGCACGTTCTCGTTCGCCCACGTGCTGGAGGATGCAGATGCCGCCGTGGCGTTCGTGCAGGACCCGGCCCATGCGAAGGACTATCGCATCGACCGCAGCCGGATCTTCGTCGCCGGTCATAGCATGGGCGGCTTTGCCGCGGGCTGGGCCGTGGGCCATGCGAAAGACGTCAAGGGCCTGGTGATGATTTCCGGCGCCGACATGGGCAGCGTCACCGCGGACATGGTCAAGGGCGCTGAGCGCAAGGAATGGGAGGAAGACATCCTTCCGCTGGCGGGCTGCAGCGTGGATGGACTGGTCGCCGAAGCCCAGGCCAATGCCGCCACCTGGAAATTCCAGTCGTGGGTGCCGATGCTCAAAGACCGCCCGGCCCTGCTGGTCACCGCCAACGACGGCCTGCAGCCCTCGGCGGAGGCTTTGGCCGATGCACTGCGCAAGGCCGGGGACGCGGACGTCCAGACCCGCCACTTCGACACCGACCATCCTTATTCGGACAAGCGCCTGGCGATGACCTCAACCGTGGTCGACTGGCTTAGCGACCACGCGAAGTAACGCGCCGTTCCACCCATTCGAGCAGGCCATCGGCCAGCATCGCCAGGGCAGCCACCAACAGCGCGCCCTGTACGACGTACGCGGGGTTGTTGCCGACCAACCCTTCGATGATGGGCGAGCCAAGGGTGGTGGCGCCCACGGTGGACCCGATCGTGGCCGTGCCCACGGCCACGATCACCGATAGCCGCACGCCGGACATGATCGCCGGTACCGCCAGGGGCAACTCGGCATCCTTCAGGCGCCGCCAGGGCCCGTAGCCCATGCCGTCAGCGGCGGCGATCGCCTCCGGCGGGACGCTGCGCAGGCCCGCGATGGCCTGGCCAAGCACCGGCAGCACCCCGTACACGGTAAGCGCCAACAGGGTAGGCGGCGCACCGAAACCGAGCAAGGGGACGGACAACACCAGCACGGCCACCGGCGGGATGGTCTGGCCTACCACGGCCACGGCGTTGGCCGTCGGCAGCAGGCTGCGTGCGAAGGGGCGCGTCACCAGTGCGGCCACGGCCAGCCCCACGAGCACCGCCGTGGCGCTCGCCAGCAACACGATGCCGGCATGGATGGCCAACAGTTGCCCGAACCCAGTGCGCAGGTACACCGGTTTTCCCACCGAAGGGAACATCGCGTGGAAGGCAGGTGCCGAATGCGGCAGCCAAAGCAGCAGCGCCGCCAGGGTGAGCGCCGGCACGGCGATGCGCCAGTTCATGACGGCGGCACCAGCAGGCCGTCCAGGCTGATCACCTGGTCCCCGGCGCCATCGACGCGAAGCGCACGCAAGCCCCGGTCGACCATCATCGACAGCGCCTGGCGAAGATCGGCCTCGGCATGGATCGACGGCGTTCCATCAGCCACGTTGCCTGGCGCCATGACATCGCGAACCTTGCGCACCGACAGCAGGCGCAAACCCGCCGAGGTGCCACCGACGAAACCGCGGACGACATCGTCGGCCGGGTGCAGCAGCAGTTCCAGCGGCGTGCCGCACTGACGGACATGCCCGCCATCGATGAAGGCAATGCGGTCACCCAATTGCAGCGCTTCATCCATGTCGTGGGTGACGAACACCACGGTGGTGCCGATATCGGCGTGGATGCGGCGGAAGGCATGCTGGAGTTTTTCGCGCGTGACCGGATCGAGCGCGCCGAAGGGCTCGTCCATCAGCACGATGATCGGTTGCGCCGCCATCGCCCGCGCCACACCCACGCGTTGTTGCTGGCCGCCGGAGAGCTCTGCCGGCAGGCGCTTGGCAATGCTGGCATCGAGCTCCACCATCGCCATCAATTCCGCAACGCGCGATGCGATGCGATCTTCCTTCCAGCCCAGGAGGCGGGGAACGGTGCCGATGTTCCTTGCCACCGACCAGTGCGGAAACAGGCCGACCGACTGGATGGCATAACCGATGCCGCGGCGAAGTTCAGTCACGGGGGTATTGCGTACATCCTGCCCGTCGATGCACACCGAGCCTTCGTCGGGCTCGACAAGGCGATTGATCATGCGCAGCAAGGTGGACTTGCCCGAACCTGAAGGGCCGACCATCACGAACAACTCGCCCGAAGCGATGCTCAGCGATACGCCATCGACCGCCTCGTCCTGCCCGAATCGTTTACTGACATTAGAAAATTCGATCATGCGTGCGGCTCCATCCATCGTTCCAGAGCGCGGCAGGCGCCATCGGCGGCAAGGGCCAGCGCAATGATGGCCAGCGTCCCCAGCATGACAAGGTCGTTGGCACCCTGGCCAAGACCCAGGAACACGAAGCGCCCCAGGCCACCGGCACCCACCAGCGCCGCCACCGCGGCCAGGCCGATCGACTGCACCAGCACGATGCGCAGGCCCGCGGCGAATACCGGCAGCCCCAGCGGCAACTGCACCCGGGTAAGCACCTGCCACGGTTGCAGGCCCAGGCCGCGCGCCGCGTCCAGGGCTGAAGATGGAGCCGTAGCCAGGCCCGCCAGCGTGTAGCGCATGACAGGCAGCAAGGCATAGGCGGTGAGCGCCACCAGGGCCGGTGCATTGCCGGTACCGCCCACGCCCAGCCACGCCAGGGGCGCCACCAGCAGGGCGAACAGCGCCATCGACGGAATGGTCTGCACCAGGTTCAACACGGCCAGGGAGATACCGCGGCCGCGTCGGCGCTGCGCTACCGCCACGGCCAGCGGCGCGCCCAGGACCACCGCGGCAGCGGTGGCGGAGAAAGCCAGTAACAGATGCTGCCCCACGGCGGTGAGGAAACGCGCTCGCTGCAGGACGAATTCCTGCACGATGGACAGCCTGTCGAACATGCCCGCCGCAGTCATCGCCACCACCAGCATGGCAAGGCCTATCCAGCATGCAAGGCGCAGGGAAGCCCGCATCCGGATCTCGCGCTGGCGATCAGCCACCAGCAACACCGCCGAGGTGGCCATGCACCAGAAGCCCGAGCCCAACTGCACCCGCGCGTGTCCGCCCGCCGTGGCAAGCAAGCCGTTGGCGGCGAACCCCGTGGCCACCAGCAGGGCCGGCAACAACAACATGGCAACGACCAGGCCCGCCATGCCCCTCATGCGTGCCGTCGCAAGTACCACCAGCCACGCCAGGGGCAGCCATCGCAGGGCGGGTAGGGCGATGGACACGTAACCGTGCCCCGTAAGCAACCGGTTCGGCGCCAGCACGACCGCGTTCAATGCCACCGACGCCAGCAGGCCGGTCACGCCCAGCGCCAACAGGGCGAGCGGCCAGGTGCGCTCAGTCCAGCGCATGGATACCTTCCAGGAAGTCGTGCGCCACCACCGAGGCATCGGTGCCATCCACCTGGGTGCGCGCATTCAACCGGCGCAGCGTGTCGACATCCAGGCGTCCGAAAACCGGATCGAGCAGGGCGGGAATGGCAGGATACTTTTTCAACAACGCCGCGCGTGCCACCGGCGCCGCCTGGTACACCAGTTCGACATGGCGGGGATCCTCCAGTGCCACCAGGCCCGTCACCGCCAGGGCGCCGTCGGTCAGGTACACCATGCTGGCGTTTACGCCCGAGGTGCCTTCGGCCGCGGCCTTGATCGTCACCGAGGTATCGCCGCCGGCCAGCACCAGCAATTGGGAGCCTTGCATGGTGAAGCCGTAGGCCTGCTCGAATGCAGGCAATGCCGCGGCGCTGTCGACGAACTCCGCGGAACCTGCCAGTTTCACCCGCGCACCGCTGTTCACCCAGCGTGCGAAGTCGTTCAGTGTGCGCACGTGCTCCCGCTCTGCCACGGCGCGCGGGACGGCGATGCCCCAATGGTTGTCCGCCGGCGCTGCCTTCATCCACACCAGTGCGTTGGCCCTGAGGTCGAGCGTCGCGGCGAGCGCATGCGCGGCCGATGCATCGCGAAATGCCGGGTCGTCTTCCCGGTGGAAGAAGAACGCAGCATTGCCGGTGTATTCGGGATAGATGTCCAGTTCGCCCGCCAGAAGGGCGCGGCGCACGATGGCGGTGGGCCCCAGCTGCGTACGGTCGTCCACGCTCATGCCGGCATGGCGCAGCACCTGCACGATCAACTGGCCGAGCACGGCGCCCTCGTTGTCAGCCTTGGAGCCGACACGGATGGCTTGGGCGGAGGCGTTGCCCGTCAACGACAGGCAGGCAACGACGAGGATGGTGCGCCAGGTGGCGATGGGCCCGTTTCCTTAGCAAGAGGTCGGGCCCGACTATAAACCGGCGAAGCGTGAAACCGGCGCGGTGCAACGGTCAGAACTTGAAGGTGACCTTCCCGTACCAATAGCGGCCGTTGAACCCGAACGGCGATAGCGAGGAGTACTGCAGGCCGTCCGCCCGGTCTTCGTAGATGTTGTTCAGGGCCGACTTGGTCGGGTACTGGTTGGTGACGTTGTCGCCCCCCAGGGTGAAGGTCCAGGCATCGACGTTATAGCTGGCGGCAAGATCCAGCAGCCAGCGCGCGGAGAATTTCTGGTCCTGGCTGGTGTCGTCCAGGTCGCCACGCCGTATCACCGCGCCATAGCGGGTGAGGTTGGCATGCAGGTCGAAGTTGCCCAGCAGCCAGTCACCGGCGAATACGTACTTGGTACGCGGCGTGCTGGAAGTCAACAAGCCCTCGCTGCTGCGGCCGAACGCCGGCGTGGTGATCTCAAGCACCTTGGTCTTGTTGTAATTGCCGCTGGCTGAGAAGCGCAGCTTGCCCCAGGTGTCCAGATCGGTGGTGTAGTTCAGGATCAGGTCCGCGCCGCGTGTGCGGGTGGTGGCGCCGTTGACGAAGAACTGGGCACCGGTCACCTGGCTGGTCGGCGTCGGATCCACGGCGATCTGGTCGGAATAGAGAATCTGGTTCCAGATGCGGATCTGGTACACATCCAGCGTGGCGCTGAAGGCATTGTCCGGTTGCCATACCGCGCCCAGGCCGTAGTTGGTGGATTTCTCAGGGGTCAGTGGCTTGGCGCCCAGAGCGATGGCGGCGGGGTCCGATGTGCGGAAGGTGCCGATCTGCGCCAGCGTGCCGTTCTGGATCAGCGTGACCACCGATTCGTAGTTCTGCTGGGCCAATGACGGCGCGCGGAAGCCATTGGACACCGTGCCGCGCAGGGCGACCGTGTCGGTGAGTTGGAAGCGTCCGGACAGTTTCCCCGACCGCGTGGAGCCTGCATCGCTGTAGTGCTCATAACGCGCCGCGGCACCGGCGGAAAACCGGCTGGTGATGTCGGTCTCGGCGTCCACGTAAGCCGCTTCGCTATGGCGGGTAAAGGTACCCGCCACCGATGGGGTGAGACCCGGGAACACTTGCGAACCACCGGCATAGGGGCCCGTGGTGCCGGGGATCAACGTATCGGGATTGAAGTAGTACGAATCCGGCTCGCCGGCGTCGATGGTGTATTTCTCGTGCCGGTATTCACCACCGAAGGAAAGCGTCAGTGGGTTCGGCAGCCAACCCAGTTGCAGCGGCTTGCTGATGTCCAGGTTGGCCACGCCCTGTTCGTTGCGGAACCCGCCGGCGTAGAAGTAGGTAGGCGAAGAACCCGTGGAGCGGTAAAGGTTGGTGTTGATCGAGTTGCCGATATCGAACACCAGGTTGTTCACGCCGTAATCGGCCGAGGCGTCCCAGCTCCAGCCACCGTCGGTGGTGCCGCGCGCTCCCAGTACCGCGGCACTGTCGTTCGAGTTGTTGATGATGTGCGGCAGGAACCCGTTGGGGTACACCTCGATCACGTTGCGGGTGGAATCGAAGGCGCGGTAATAGCCATTGGAATCCACTTCGCGGCGGCCGAGGTTGAGGTAGCCGTAAAGTTCCACCCCCGGGGTAATGTCGTAGCCGAAGTTCAACAGCGCCTGCTTGGTCACCACCGAGGGATCACCGTAGCGCTCGTACGGAATGCCGCTGGGATTGGGCGCACCGGCAAGCGTGGTGGAGATATCGGTATTCTCCGCGCGGTTGGTCTTCATGGTGTTGCTGTAATTCCAGGCCAGGCGCACCCAGCCCGGCGCCTTGCCGCCTTTGCCATCGCCGCCCAGCGGAATGCCTACCGAACCCATCAGGCCGTTCTGCGCGCCGTCGCCTTTGTCCTGGATGCCGCCGCTGGCGGTGATCGAGTTCTGGCCTGCCTCACCGCCGTGCTTGAGCACCACGTTGATCACGCCGGCGATGGCATCGGAGCCGTACTGCGCTGCGGCACCATCACGCAGCACCTCGATATGATCGATGGCTGAAACCGGGATGGAGTTCAGATCCACCGGTGCCGAGCCACGGCCAATGGCGGAGTTGTAGTTGATCAGGCTGGTGGTGTGGTAACGCTTGCCGTCCACCAGCACCAGCACGTCGTCGGGCGACAGGCCCCGCAGGCTGGCCGGCCGGATCGCATCGTTGCCGTCGTTGATCGCCGGGCGCGGGAAATCCAGCGATGGCAGCAGTGAGGAAAGGGCCGAGGCCAGGTCCGTGCTTCCACTGGCTGAAAGGTCGGCCGGCGTCAGCACGTCGATCGGCGAAAGGGATTCAGCCTCCGTCCGGTTGGTGGTGCGGGTGCCCGTCACGATCACCTGCTGCAGTTGCCGGGCGTCCTGTTCGGATGGCCCCGCGCTTGCCAGGGCCTGATCCTGCGCGAAGACGTTGGACGCCGGGAGCGCGAGGGCGATGCCCAGCGCAACGAATAAGGAATGACGACGGATGCCAGGCTGGATTCGCATGCTGCCCCTCGTGGAAAGAAGTGCTGGAAGATCCCCTGCCACCGGTCTGCATTCGCCGGTCAGGCAAAGTGGCGCGGCTCGCATGTTGCGTTGCGGCAATCCGAATGTAACGGAAATGTAGAGGTCTTGTGCTACGTGAATCTTTCCTATGGTGCAGCGCAACATCAAGGGTTACGGTTGTGGGCTGGGCTAAAATTCGCGATCAGGATCACGGGAGATCGGCCTTGGGCTACACGCTCTACTACTCACCCTCCACAGCGAGCTTCGTGATCCACTGGATGCTCATCGAGCTGGGCGTGCCCTTCGAGAAGGTGCTGGTGGACATCGATACCGGTGCGCAGAAAGATCCTGCTTACCTGGCGCTCAACCCGGCCGGGCGCGTTCCCACACTCATCGTCGATAGCCAGCCGCGGCACGAGTGCGTGGCGCTGGCCACCCTGCTTGCCGAGCGGCATCCCGAGCGCGAATGGGGTCCCTTGCCCGGCGACCGCGACCGCGCCGAGTACCTGGAATGGACGATATTCCTTGCCAACAGCGTGCTTCCGGCCATGCGCGACTGGTTCTATGCGGGCATCGATGGCGACCCGTCGGGCGCCGACGCCATGCGGGCGGTATCGCGCTCACGCATCGAAGCGGCGGTGGCACGATTGGACGATCACCTGGCCGATGGCCGCGATTTCTTCCTGTCGGGGCGCCTGACGAGCCTGGATTTCCTCGTTACCATGCTGATGCGCTGGACCCGTAACATGGCGCGACCTGCCACAAACTGGCCAAACATGGCAGGCTATGTGAAGCGCCGGCGCTCGATGTCGTCATTTATCGAGGCTTGCCGGCGTGAGGGAATTAGCGACTGGTTGAATGATTCGACCCAATCCGGTGCAGAATAGGCGCCTGGGACGTTGCCGAAAGGCGATGGCCTGGGCGGGGGACCGGCAACTGGGTCGTTAAATCGGTTTCATCAACCGATCCCCGTCAGCTGACAAAAGCAGTTGCACTATCCGAACGCAGGCGCGGTGTTCCAATGCCGTGGAAGAATCAACCGAATCGCTGGTTGGCATCGCGTCTGCCCTTTGCCCTTTTAAGCCATGGAAAAAGACATGAAAGCCACCACCTCGCTCCGCCTGCTCGCCCTCGCCTCCGTCATCGCCCTGGCTGCTGCCTGCAGCTCCAACAACAGCGACACCCCGCCGGCTCCGGCTGGTGCGTCGACGGCTCCGGCCGCCCCGGCTGCAGCTCCGGAAGCTACCCCGCCGGCAACCTCCGGCTCGGCCATGACCCCGGCAACCTCCGGTTCGGCCATGGCCCCGGCTGCCTCCGGCACCGCTGCCCCGGCTTCCGGCTCCACCGCGCACTAACAGGTCGGTATCGGCGCGCGCCTGGCTCTTTCCAGGTAGGCGCGCCGGCTTTCATGACCCTGCCGCGCAACCGCGCGGCAGGGTTCTTGTGTCCCCGGTTCTCAGTCCAGGGGCTTGCGAAAGCCAATGGAAAAACGGTTCCAGCCGTTGATGGCCACCACCAGCAAGGTGAGGTCGGCCAGTTCAGCTTCGGAAAAATGTGGATGCACTTCGTTCCAGACTTCGTCCGGAACATGACCCGCCGCCACCAGGGTGAGTGCTTCGGTCCAGGCTAGCGCCGCGCGCTCGCGATCGGTAAAGAAAGGCGTTTCCCGCCAGGCCCCCAGGGTTGCCAGGCGGCGCTCGTTCTCGCCCCCCTTACGGGCATCGGCCACGTGCATGTCCATGCAGAAGGCGCAGCCGTTGATCTGCGAGGCTCGCAGGCGCACCAGGTCCACCAATGGCTTCTCCAGCCCGCTTTTAGCCACTCGCTGCTCCAGCCCGAGCATCGCCTTGATCGCGTCGGGGCTGGCCTCGTAGAAATCCAGGCGCTGTTTCATATCGGTCGGTGACTCCTGCATGGGTAATGGAGTCAGGTTATGCTTCGACATGGCGCTATAAAATGGCCATTTTTCGATATTCCAAGGTAGCCAAGAGTGGATCTCCAGCTCACCATCGACGAGCGCCACGGGCTCACCGCGCAGCTCTACCGGCAACTGCGTGCGGCCATCGTGGAAGGACGCCTGGCCGCCGGCCAACGCCTGCCGTCCACGCGTGACCTCGCATCGCAATTGGCGGTCAGTCGAAAGACCACGCTGGAGGTATACGAGCAACTCGAGGCCGAGGGGTTCGTGGTGGGCCGCGGAGCGAGAGGCAGTTTCGTCGGACAGGACCTGGCGTCTTCCGCCGGGCGGAGCCCGGTATCGATCGACATCGTGCCTGCGTCCCTATGGCGATCGGTTCCCGACGCGCTCGCCATGCCGCGGCCCGGCGCAGGCCTGCGGGCGGACTTCCGTGGTGGCGTGGTGGATCGGCGCATCATCGACTTTGCCGCCTGGCGCCGTGCCGTGGCTCATGCCATGCGCAAGCAGGCACATATGCCCGGGAACTACCGCGACCCCGGTGGTGAACAGGAACTGCGCCTGGCCATTTCGCGATACGTGGGCATGCAACGCGCC
The DNA here is from genome assembly GCF_036499745.1 of Pinirhizobacter sp. NCBI lineage: Bacteria > Pseudomonadati > Pseudomonadota > Gammaproteobacteria > Lysobacterales > Rhodanobacteraceae > Pinirhizobacter > Pinirhizobacter sp. Next base: position 38,632 of record NZ_DASYDG010000033.1, on the reverse strand, counting down.
GTGGCCTGCCAATGGAACGACGTGCTGGTGACTGCCGGTGCGCAGCAGGCACTGGACCTCATCGCCCGCGTCATGGTGGAACCGGGTGACACCGTCGCCGTGGAAGATCCCGGCTATCCGCCCGCGCGAGCGGCCATGCGTGCCCTGGGTGCGCACGTGGTGCCGGTACCCGTCGACGCACAGGGCATGATCGTCGATGCCATCCCTGCCCAGGCGCGGGTGATCTATGTCACGCCGTCACATCAATTCCCACTGGGCATGCCGATGAGCCTGGAGCGGCGAGTGGCCCTGGTGGAAGCCGCCGCCCGCCGGGGTGCGGTGGTGATCGAGGACGACTATGACGGTGAGTTCCGCTTCGACGGGCGGCCGGTGGAGTCGCTCAAAAGCCTCGATCACGCCGGCGTGGTGATCTACGTGGGTTCATTCTCCAAGACCATGTTTCCCGATCTGCGCATGGGCTACGCCATCCCTCCGCCCTCTTTGATGCCGGTTTTGCTCAAGGCGCGGCAACTGGGCGACTGGCACGGATGCACGCTGACACAGCTGGCGCTGGGCCATTTCATGCTGGAGGGCGACTTCGGCCGTCACCTGCGCCGAGCGCAACGCATCTATGCCCGTCGCCGCGAAACCCTGCTGGGTTGGATACAGGGACCTCTCGCGGCGTGGATGGAAGCGGCTCCATCGTCGGCGGGCATCCATATCACCGCGTTGCTCCGTGGCATCGGTGAGGCGGACACGGTTGCCCGCGCGGCCACGCATGGCATCGGACTTCACGGTATCACCCCTTTTTATGAAGGCAGCCCGGGGCCGGCCGGCCTGTTATTCGGCTATGCCGCGGTGGATGTCGATGACATCAACGCGTCCATGTCGGCATTGGTATCGGAGCTTGGTTCGTAGCGAAAAGCGGGGGCTGGTCAAATGCCCTTGCTGCCAGCACAATCGGGCCAGCTCGAGCCACTCACCATGGCCGGACGACCAGGCTGACCGATGAAGATCCGCATCTCGGAAGAAGTGCGCACCTTGTTGCTCGCGCATCGTGAAACCAGTGAACTGGCCGAACTCATACTGCACGGTCCCGGCGGCCTGGTGGTGGGCGGCGAGCAGGAGATCCGCGACGACTTCCGCGATGCCTGTGAAGACCTCCTCACCCGCATCGGCTTCGACGACAACTACCAGGCCACCCACGAAGGCTCGCTGCTGGAAGACCTCATCGGGCAGCTGTGCGCCTGATCGTCCGTTCAGGGCAGCGGCATCACCGACGCGCCGAAAACACGTGCGGTATCAAGCGGGCCTGATGCCCCGCCCTTCGCCTGCGTGTAATGCGCGAATTGCGTCAGGTACGACATGTTGAAGCCAGGCTTCAGGCTGATGGTGCACGAACCATGGGCGGGTACGTTGAAGCGCGCGGGTGTGGACACCTGCCGGCGGATACCGTGCGGCATCACGATCACCTGCACTTGCACCGGGGCGCCTTCGCACTGCATCTGCGCGCGGCGCACCGCCGCGGTCACACCGGTATTCACCGGTCCATTATCGTTCTCATAGGACAACCGAAGCTGCACCGGTCCCTCGTGCGACGGGGTGAACGTCCATGGGCCTTCGCCTTGCAGGGATTGCACCTCACCCACGCAACGCGTGGGGCTATGCAAGGATTCGAGCCCGTGTTGTTCGACGGTGACGCTCACGCATTGCACCGTGGCCCGATGGGGCAGGGTGGTAGCCGTGGTGCGCTGGCCGTTGACGTACAACACGCCATCAGCCGGGAGCTTGACGCTATCGCTGCCGCCATGACTGGCGATCACTGGCGCATTGGGCGCCGCCGGCGCGTACAGCGGGGCATCCTTGCGCAATGGCACCTCAGGTACCGCCGTGGCCTTCAGCCAGATATCCGTGGTGCGGCCCGATGTCTTGCGCTTGTCCGCCACGAGCAGGTTGCCTTCCATGCCGGCCGGCTTGTGCAGCACGATCCGTCGGGCGCCGGTATCGAGCGCGATGGTGTCGTTGTCGCCGAAGAGATCCCGTGCCAGTCCGACCGGCAGCTTGGGCACGATGGTGTCGTCCGGTTCCAGCCCGAACACGCCTTCCGTCACCATGCCCAGATAGGCACCCACCGACCATAGCTGGCGCGGTGAATCCACCACCGGCCCACTGAGCGGACCTTCGTCGACGTGGATTTTTTGCGAGGCAAGTTCGAAATTCTCCATGTTCGAACCTGAGAGCGCGGCGCCCTGCATCAGCGAGCGTATCTCGTGCTCGATGTGCGCCGGCGCATCGGCCCGGCGCGCGGCACGCAAGGCATAGGCGCTGACGAAAGGCCAGATCGCGCGGTTGTGGTAGATCGGCTGGTCGCGGCGTTCGGGCCAGATCACCGGGGTGCCCGCCGGCCACACCGGGTAATTGGCCAGGATCTTCTTTGCATGGGCGGTATCGGCCACGCCGCTGTCGATGGCCAGCGCCAGGCCCAGCATGTCGTAGGTATCGAACGGCGCGGGCTCCACGTCGCCGCCGATGTAGCTCATGTACATGCCGCGGTCGTCGCGCCAGAAGCGATGGTTGATCGCCGCTTTCAGTGCCGCGGCCTGGCCGGCGTAGTCTGTGCCGTCATGCAGTCGGGACGCAGCGATGCGCAGCGCCTGGTAGTGCAGCACGTTGGTCGACAGGGCGAACGATTCGGCGATGAAAGTGACATCTTCCTTTGTCCATGCGGGGTAGGTCTGCTCGCGCCAGTCCAGGAACGAAGTTTCTCCCCGGTACAGGCCCAGGCGGCTGTCGAAGGCGAAGCTGCGGTCCTGCGCCAGCGTGTCGGCCAGGGCCTTGTCATAGCGCGCGGCAAAGGCCTTGTCGCTCAACAGATGCTGCGCACCGGTGAACCACACCACGCGATCGGTGCTGATCGGCCAGCTGCCACCGGACCCTGTGTCCTGCATCACATAGGTGCCATCGCCCGCGCCGGGCTGGCGCACGCCCGATATCTTGAAAGCGAAGGAGTTGCGCGCGCGTTGGGGGTCGAACCGCCACAGGCCCAGGTCCACCGAGAACGAAAGGTCCCGCGTCCACACGAAGGGCCATTTCTCACCCGTGACGAAACAATCGCAGGCAATCGGCTGGCCATGGTCGAAACCCGAGTCGCTGATCGCCTTGACCGAATCGGCGGCAAGATCGGCCTGGGCCATGGCGAACAGGCCATCGAACAACGGGCTGGCGGTGGTGGTTTTCCATGCCTGCGCGGCGATGTCGCGCGTGCCACCATCATAGGCCAGGCGGAACGAGCCATCGGCGTTGGCGCTGATGCGGGCCTGTCGTCCCTGGAAGGTGGTGCCCTCGCGGGTGACACCATCGGCGAGTGCGGCGCATGCGGCAGTGCCAAGAACGAGCGCCATCGTCAAGCGGATCATCGTCACGCGGGCAGTCGGCATGGGTCGGCTCCATTCATTGATCCGGGCCATTCTAGCCCCGGTCGACAAGGGGGATTGCCGGCAGCCTGCTAGCGGGAGGGCGCCCGGGTCCTCACGCGGAACAGCGCCACGCAACCGATCACGCGAAGCTGCACGTCGTCGAAGCGGGTGTGCAGTTCCTGTTCAAGACCGGCAAGGCTGTCGTGGGTATTGGAGAAGATCTGCCGCGCGTTGTAAAACGCCATCAGCCTGCGTGCGACACCGCCACAGGCGACGTTGGCACCAAGGATGGTGGCGCCAAACATCACGCCGCCCTCGCGCAGCAGCGGACGGAGATGGTCGAAGACGACGCATTTCCGGGCCAGGTCGCCGGGCAGGCAGTGCAGCAGGTAGGTGAGCGCGATCGAATCGAAGGGCTCGATGCGCCCGGGCACCGGCTGCAACACATCGGTGAGGTAAGTCTCCGGGCCGTAGCGGACCACCCGGCTGGCAGCCTTGTCCAGGGAGTTGCCGTTCGCATCCATCAACGCCAGCCGGGGCGCGGGGTCGGGGAAGCGGCAATGATCCAGGTACCAGCCCGTGCCCACGCCCACGTCCAGGTGGTTGGACGAGATGTTCTCGTTGTAGAAGTCCAGGATCTTCTGCGTCGGGCATTTCCAAAGCAGGGGATTGGACACGCCCAGCACGAGCGCGTCGTACACGCTCAGGGTGAGCGGCGAGTACACCGCATGCCCGGCAAATTCCCTGTCGTGGTTCTTCATGGCGGCGGCATCCTCCTGATGCGCTGGGTACGGCCCCATTGTTCGACCTTGGACGCGCCACGGCATGTGCCGTTGGTCGTCGATCGGACGTGATAGATCGTCGGAGCTGCGACGGAGGTTGCATCCGCGCCTTGCTGTCCTTCGTATCTTCAACAAGCATCCCTTTCCGTTAGAAGGCACCACGCGTGAATTTCTGGACCAGCTTCCTTGGCTACCAGGCCGTCTGGTTCGCCGCCGTGATCGGCGCCGCCCATGGCCTGTCGTGGCCGGGCGTGCTGGGGTGGGTAATCTTTGCCGGCTGCCAACTGGCTTTCGCTCCCCGCCCCGGGTGCAGTGTGTTGCTGATGCTCTGCGCCGTCGTCATGGGTTGCCTGGTGGACGGCACCCTCATCCACGCCGGACTAGCCATCTACGCCGCGCCGTGGCCGGGCATGCCCTTCCCGCCGCTGTGGATCCTGGTCCTGTGGGCCAGCTTCTCGCTCACATTCACCGGGGCGCTGGTCTACCTGCAATCACGTCCGTGGCTGGCGGCGGTATTCGGCGCCATCGGTGGCCCGTTGGCTTACCTGGGCGCCTCGCGGGGCTGGCACGTGGTGGCGTTTTCTTCGCCCGCCTGGCGCGCGACGGCCGTACTCGCCGTGGGCTGGGCAGTAGCCACGCCGCTCCTGGCCATGCTCGCCCACCCTGGGAAAAAAGACGCCACTGAAGGAATCAATGCATGATCCGGGGCATCTCCATTTTCCTGGTCATGACGCTGGCGATGGCCGCCGTCCCAGCACTGTCCTTCGCCGAAGAGCCGATAAAGCCAGTGCTGCACGTGGATCTCCCGCGATTCATGGGCCGCTGGTACGTCGTGGCGGCCATTCCCACCCGCTTCGAGAAGAACGCCTACAAGGCGGTGCAGACCTATTCCCTGCAAGGGGATAACCAGGTGACCACCTCGCTGAACTTTCGCAACGGCGCGCCGGACGGCCCGGAGAAAAGCGTCAGTGCTCCCGCCACCGTACAGCCGGGCACGGGCAACGCCGTCTGGGCGGTCAAACTGTTCTGGCTCATGAAGGCGCAGTACAAGGTGGCCTACCTGGCCGACGACTACAGCCAGATGATCGTGGCGCGCGACGCCCGCGATTACGTATGGGTGATGTCGCGCACGCCCTATCCCTCGCAAGGCGACTACGACGCACTGATCGCCAGGGTTGGTGCGATGGGCTACAGCACGGCGAAGATCCGCAGGATCCCCCAATAAGCCAGGTTGACGTGGCTACACTTGGGGCTTGAACCTGAGCCTGGGATGTGTGCCGTGAAGCAGCGTGTCGACCATCTGCGCCTCCTCGCCCGCTATAACGCGTGGATGAACGAGCGCCTGTATGCCACGGCGATGAAGCTTCCCGACGAGGAACTCTCCGCAGACCGTGGGGCATTCTTCGGCTCGATCCTGGCCACTCTCAACCACATAACCATGGCCGATTCCATCTGGCTGAAGCGCTTCGCCACTCATCCGGATGGCCTCCCCGCGCTCGAGCCGATGCTGGACTACCGTGTACCGGGCCTCGACGAAGGCTGGCCCTACGCTGACATCCGCTTGTTGTGGCAACGCCGCCAGATGCTCGACGCGATGATCCCGGCCTGGACGGAGAATCTCCACGAGGAGAACCTCGATCTTCCGATTGCCTATACCTCGCGTGCAGGCGGCACATTTACCTACGAATTCTTCCCGCTGGTGGCGCACTGCTTCAACCACCAGACACACCACCGCGGGCAGGTCACTACCCTGCTTGCCCAGGCCGGCCTGGACATAGGCGACACGGACTTGATCGTTATCGCTCCACCGTTCGACGCCTGACGGGTGCTAGTGCCTGGCCGGGAGCTTCTTGGACCTGGTGGCTGGGTCGTGCTTGATCACCACTGACTTGTCTGGCGCCACATGGGGATTGTGCGCGGCCGCGACGTTGTACGCCTCGGTGCATTCCCGACGCGAGGTTGGCTTTCCGCTAGGTGGCGCAATGGGGGGCTTGTTCATTTCGTACGGCCTGGGATGGCGCGATTTACGCAGGGTGCAAGCGAAGGTTGCGCGCTGGCGTGTTGTCGCCGTGTCCATGAGATGCTACGACTGCGCGCTGGCCTGCCCCGCGTAGACCACCTCCACCGGATAGATGCCGGCCGGATCACCAAACACGACGCGTCCGCCCGGCAGCTCCTGCCCGTCGCGCATCACGCTGGACGCTTCACCCGGCGCCGCCTTGCGCAGGGTCACCTGATAAGTGGCCTCGTGGTGGCGATAGGTAACCTGGAAACCCTCCCAGGATGCCGGTACCACCGGGTGAAATTCCAGCGCTCCATCCACCAAGTGCACGCCCAGCAGCGATTCCAACACCAGGCGATACATCCAGCCAGCGGAACCGGTGTACCAGCTCCAGCCGCCGCGCCCGACATGGGGTGGCACGGCATAGATATCGGCCGTCACCACGTAGGGTTCCACCTTGTAGACATCGGTGCTTGCCGCGTCACCGACATGGCTGCCAGGCTGGATCATCCGTAGCAGTTCCCAGGCCCGCTCGGCGTTGCCCAGCTCGGCGAAAGCCATCACCGCCCAGATCGCCGCATGGGTGTACTGGCCGCCGTTTTCTCGCACGCCAGGAACGTACCCGCGAATATAGCCAGGGTCCATGGAGGTACGGTCGAAGGGAGGATCCAGCAGCTGTATCAGGCCAGCATCGGCGCGTACCAGGTGCTCATCAAGCGATGCCATGGCCTGCCGCCGGCGTCCGTCCGGGCCCATGCCGGACAGTACCGACCAGCTTTGCGCGATGGAATCGATGCGGCACTCCTGGTTGGCCGCCGAACCCAGCGGCGTGCCATCGTCGAACCAGGCGCGGCGGTACCAGGCCCCGTCCCACGCCTCGCGCTCGACGGCTTCGCGCAGGTTCGCCACGTGCGTCGCACATGCATCGGCAAAGGCATCGTCGGCGCGGCGGCGCGCGACCTTGGCAAATTCCTTCATGACGAAGCCGGTAAAGAATCCCAGCCACACGCTTTCGCCGCGGCCCTTCTCACCCACGCGGTTCATGCCGTCATTCCAGTCGCCGCTGCCTATCAATGGCAGCCCGTGCACGCCGCGCGCCAGGCCGCGCTCGATGGCGCGCACGCAATGCCGGTAGAGTGGCTCGCGCAGCATCGAGGGTTGCGGCAAGTCGTAATAGGACTCCTCGCCCGGCGACAGCGCGCGTCCTTCGATATAACCCACCGGCTCATCCAGCACCGCCAGGTCGCCGGTGGCCAGCACGTAGCGTGCGGTGGCCAGCGCAAGCCATAGGAAGTCATCCGAACATTGCGTGCGCACGCCGCGGTTTAGTGGTGGATGCCACCAATGTTGCACGTCGCCTTCGGGGAATTGATGGGCTGCGCATAGAAGCAGCTGCGCGCGTAGCAGCGATGGCGCCGCATGCAGCATGGCCATGGCGTCCTGCAGCTGATCGCGGTAGCCCATGGCGCCGCCCGACTGGTAATAGCCGCTGCGCGCCCACAAGCGGCAGGCGATGGCCTGGTACATCAGCCAGCGGTTGGCAAGCAGGTCTACCCCGGCCTCGGGTGTTCGCACCTGCACCGCACCCAGCAACACATCCCACTGCGCGTGCACCCGCTGCAGTTCGTCGGCGGCCGTGCCATTGCGGCGGAAGCGATGGACCAGTGCGGAAGCGGCGGCCTCGTCGGAGCCCAGCCCCATGCGAAACACCACCTCGCGTTTCTCGCCCGGTTCCAGGACGATGTCGAGTTGGATCGCGGCGCACGGATCCAGGCCTGCCCCCACTCGCGACGACCATTGCGCCCGGCCGAGGGCTGCCGGTGCCGCCATGCTGCCGTTGCGTCCCAGGAACTCGGCACGGTCGCCGCCGATCCGTCGCTTGGGATCTTCTACATCGAAGAAGGCCACGCGACCGGGGAATTCCGTGTTGTAGGCATTGCGGGCGAAGATTGCGCCGCTGGCCGGGTCGGTGGACGTAACCACTTGCATGGCGGTTTTCTCGCGCACATCGCCAAGCACCCATTCCACGTAGCCCGTGGCCGACAGCCGGCGCGCCCGGGTGGACTGGTTGTGCAGCTTCAGCACGAGGAATTTTATCGCTGCGTCGGTAGCGACGTAGGTCCACATCTCGCTGCGGATGTCTCGTTCGACGTGCTCGAACACGCTGTAGCCCGCGCCATGGCGGGTGATGTAGCGTCCCTCGCCCCGGCGGGGCATCGGCGCTGGCGACCATACATGGTCGGTCTCGTCATCGCGCAGGTACATCGCTTCGCCGCACAGGTCTTCCACCGGGTCGTTTCCCCAGGGGGTGAGGCGCAGCTCATGGGCATTTTCGGCCCAGGTATAGGCACTGCCGCTTTCTGAAACCACGGTACCGAACTGATCGTTGGCAATGACGTTGCACCACGGTGCCGGTGTCGGCTCGCCTTCATCGAGCACCACCACGTATTCCCGGCCGTCGGCGCCGAACCCGCCAAAGGGATTGGGCTGCTGAAGATCCAGCGTGGCAGGCGGCTCAATGGGTTCAAGGCCCGGAGCCGTCACCCGTGGCAGGCGCGCCGGATGTGGAGCGGAATCGCCGGGCGCGCGCGAGCCGGCCAGGTGGCGGTCGATTTGCTCGGCCAGGCTGCCGCGCGCATCGCTGACGATGATGCGCGCGCTGGCCATGGTGACCTGGCGATCCTCCGGCGAGAGCTGTTGCGTACCGCGCACGAAGATGCCGCCGGGACGATCAAGCAGGCTCGCCTCACTGCCGGAGGTGATCAGGCCCATGATCTGGTCCTGCAATTCCTGCCGATAGCCGGCACGATCCTCGTTCCATATCACCAGGTCCACGGCCAGTCCCTTCAGGCGCCAGTAGGCATGGGCCTGCACCAGTTGCCGCGCCAGGTCGATCCGCAACGGGTCGGCGATCTGCAGCAGCACGATCGGCAGGTCGCCCGAGATAGCCTGTCCCCATAACCCTGACTGTCCGCGCCGGTTGCTGGCGATGATCGCCGGATCGGCGCGAAGCGTGGCGTTGGGATAGATGATCGAAGTTGCCATGTGCTCGTACAGCTGCGCCTGCGCCAGCGTGGCATTGAGCTGGCGCAGCAACACCTGGGCATGGGTCCAGGCCAGGTCGAACACACGGTCGGCCAGGTGCCGGTCGCGGTACTTCCCGATCAGGCCGATACAACCTTCGCGGGTGTCGGCGATGCCGGTGACAAAATCCAACGTGGCCGACTGTTCTGGCTCCAGCACGATCCGGCAACGGATGGCGACGATCGGGTCGAGCACGGATCCAGCGCATCCGGACAGCGTGGAGACGTCGCCATCGAGCGCGCGTGGCCGTGATGCATCGCGCCCGCGTCCGAGAAAACGGGCCCGGTCGGTTTCGTAGGACACTTCCTGTACGTGCGCATCGTGCACAGCCAGCAAGTGGCACATCCACGGGGTCGCTTCGTCGTGCGAGCGTGGCCTGCGCGTGCACAGGATGGCCTGCAAGTCATGCACCACTTCGGTCTGCACGAACAGCTTGCTGAAGGCCGGGTGCAGCAGGTCCGCCATCGGCGGTGCCAGTACGACTTCGCCGTAACTGGTCAGCTCGATGGTGCGCTGGGTGCGGCCAAGGTTGGTCACGCGCACGCGGCGCAGCTCGATGTCGTCCTCGGGGGATACGACGATCTGGGTGTGGGTATCCACCTCGTTGCGGCGCACGCGGAATTCCGCGCGCGATTCGGAGAAGATAGCTTCGAAGCGGTCGACCTTGGCTAGCGTGGGTTGGTGCGCGGTCGACCACGTATCACCGGTGGCCACGTCGCGCACATAACCATGCATGCCCCAATGGTCGCGGGTGATGTCCTCGCGCCAACGGGTGACGGCCAGGTCGCGGTACCGGCTATAGCCGCCGCCGGCGCTGCTTACCATTACGTGGTAGTGCCCATTGGAGAGCAGCTGCACGGCCGGGCGGGCGCGGTCGGGATCGGTGAACAGACGAAGGCGTGGCTCCACGACGGACGTGGTGCCTTCCGGTTCCGGGAAGCCGGTGACATGAAGGTATTCGGCGGCCGTGCGTGGCACGCGTTCCTGCAGCAGCAACGAGGTGGCACGCAGTTGCGGATCGGCCATAAAACGCCGCTGCATGGGTTTGCCCAGCAGCGTATGCGCCAGCGCCAGAAGCGACATGCCCTGGTGGTGAACCATGTACGACTTCACCATGGCCGCGTCTTGGTCTACCGGGAGCCGCGACGGCGTGAAATCGATGGCCTCGTAGAAACCGAGCCTGGCTTCCATGCCCATGCCGGCCAGGCGTTGCAGATTGGTGGCAGCCTGTGCGGGCCTTACCATCGCTGCCAGCAGGCAGGCGTAGGGCGCCATCACGATGTCTTCGGCCAGCCCGCGTTTCAGGCCTAGCCCAGGCACGCCAAAGGCGCGGTACTGGTAGGTCAGGTGCACGTCCAGCGCGTTGTATCCGGATTCGGAAACGCCCCACGGACGTCCCAGTTGGCCGCCGTACTGGACCTGGCGCTCCACCGCGGCGCGGCAGGTCTGGTCCAGCAGCGTGCCTTCGAAGCTCGGCATCACTAGCATCGGCATCAGGTACTCGAACATCGAGCCCGTCCACGACAGCAGCACGGGTGAACCGCCCGTGGTGGTCAGGAGGCGGCCCATCGAGAACCAGTGTTCCTGTGGCAACTGGCCCTGGGCGATGGCTACGTAACTGGCGAGCCTGGCTTCGGAGGCAAGCAGGTCGTAGTAACTGGCATCCAGGCGCCGCTGTTCCACGTCGTAGCCGATCGACAACAGTCGCCGCGTTCCCTCGTAGAGGAACTGGAAGTCCATCACCGCCATATCGTCGGCCTGCGCTGCCAATTGCTCGATCCAGGCAATGCGATCGTGCGCCCGGTTTCGAACGAGCTCCGCATCGGTCTTGGCGGGCCAGCCCAATGGCTCGGCACGCGAGAGCTCACGCAAGGTAGGTATGCCGACGAAGCTATGTGCATCGCCCAGCATGGGATCCAGGTGCAGCCAGCGCGCATCGGCAAGCAGGCCGGCGCACTGCTCGAGAAATTGTTTCGACCAGAACGCAGCCTCCCCGTCGCTCGCATGGGTCACCACCAATGCCGCGGCCCCGTCGTGTTGTGCCTTCAGCAGGTCCAGCACATGACTGCTGGTAACGGGCAGGGCCGTCGCCAGGCCGTGCAGCAGGTAGTCGATATCTGGCGTGTTGCCTTCCACCGAACCCTTGAGCAACAGCAGCGTGTCCCGTAGCCCGTCCAGGCACGTGCCGTCGAAAATGGGCCGGTCGAGGAGTTCGAGCAGCCCCATGCGCAAGGCAAGGAGGTGGCCGGCAAGGTTGCCGCTATCCACGGACGATACGTACAGCGGCCGCAAGGGCTGCAACGAGAGCGTGTCGTACCAGTTGTAGAAATGCCCGCGATGCCGCTCGAGCAGGGCCATCGTGGCCAGGCCCTGGCTGGTGCGGTCCAGCAGGCGGGAAACATCCAGGTAGCCGAAGTCCCGAGCCGCCAGGTTGGCCAGCAAGGCAAGGCCCATGTTGGTGGGCGAGGTGCGGTGGGCCACCGTGGGAGCCGGGTCAAGCTGCACGTTGTCCGGCGGCAGCCAGTGGTCTTCCGGTCCCACGTGCTGGTCGAAGAAGGCCCACGTCTTGCGCGCCACGACCCGCAGGTAGGCATGTTGCTCAACCGTGGGCGCTACCGAAGGTGGCCGCTGCGGCAGGCTGATCCATCGGGCCAGCGCGGGCGAGACGAACCATGCGGCCAGGAAGGGCGCGGCCACCACCAGGGCGAGAGGACGCTGGAGCATGACAAGCGCGAACGTCGCCACCGCCACCACCGGCCCCGCCGCCATCTGGCGCCACAGCGCCCAGGCCTCCTGGTTACTGCGCCTGGCGACATCTTCGGATGGCTGCCATTCGAGCAAAGCCTTCTTCGATACAGTCATGCGCCAGAGGGTGCGCCCAATGGCATCGAGGCTATAGGCCGCCTCGTGCGGCAACATCGCCAACGTCAAGATGGCACGCATGCCGTGCTGGCCGATATTTCCCAGGGCGGCATGCAGGTGCTGGCGCATGCCCACGCCTGCCTGTTTCTGTACGAGGTCGAGCAGCGACGACAACGCCGATGGCAACAGCAGCATGGCCATGGCGACAGCTGTCCACTCCCCGAAGGGCACCAGCGCCAGCCAGCCCACCAGCAACATCGCCAACAACGCCGGCGGCACCAGGCTTCGACGCAAGTTGTCCAGGATCTTCCAGCGGGACAGTACCGACAGTGGATTCACTCGCCAGCCGCGCGATGCGATAGGCGCCCAGGGCAACAGCCATGGGAGCAATTGCCAATCGCCGCGTATCCAGCGGTGGCGGCGCCGGGCATCGTCCACGTAGCGGGCTGGATATTCCTCGTACAGCTCGACATCGCTGACCAGGCCCGCGCGGGCAAAGCAGCCTTCGATGAGGTCGTGGCTAAGGATGCGCTCAGGCGGCAGACGACCGGCCAGCGAAGCCTCGAATACGTCGACGTCGTAGATGCCCTTGCCGATGAAGGATCCTTCGTCGAAGAGATCCTGGTAGACGTCCGATACGTTGCGCGTATAGGGATCGATGCCGGCATCGCTTCCATGCAGGCGGGCATAGCGCGAGCGGGCAATGTTGGGCAGGCTGATGCCGACCCTTGGCTGCAGGATGCCATGTCCCACTACCACGCGGCGGTGATGTGCATCGAACGCGGGCCGGTTCAGCAGATGGTCCATGGTGCCCACCAGCACATGCGCCGATTCGCGCGGGAGCTGCGTGTCGGTGTCCAGGGTGATCACATAACGCACGGGGGGAAGTGCGGCCAGGTCGCCTGCAATCAGCACGAAAGCGTCCGTGGGGCCGCCACGCAGCAGCCGGTTCAGATCGGCGAGCTTGCCGCGCTTGCGCTCGTGCCCCATCCAGCACTGGCTGGTGGCGCTCCATGTACGTCCGCGATGGAACAGGAAGAAACGATCGACGGTGGTGGTGAGGTAGCGTTCGTTCAGGGCTTCAATACGCAGGCGCGCCAGATTCAGCAAGGCGGTGTCCCCGGGCAGCGTCTGCGTGCTGGCATCGGTGAAGTCGGTAAGCAGGGCAAAGTGTAAATGGTCGTCGCGATTGGCCAGGAAGCGAACTTCCAGCGCGTCTACCAGGGCTTCCAGGTCCCGGGCGCCGGCCACCAGGCTCGGGATCACCACCATCGTGCGGGCTGTCCCGGGAATGCCGAAGGCATAGTCCATACGTGGCAACGCATGAGGCGATACCGCCAATGTGGCCAGCAGGTTCCCGAGGCTTAGCGCAAGCTGGCTTGCCACCAAGACGGCCGCAACGCTCGCCAGGGCCCATATCCACGTGGCCGGAAAACCCGTGCCGGCCAACATGATCGTAGGCTCGGCAAGGGCGGCGGTGAGCGTCAGTATCAAGGCAAGGAATATTGCGACCGGCGCCCGGTCGAAAGCGCGACGCGCGCGATCAGCGACGCTGGCGCGCAGGGATAGCGATGCTTCCAGCTTCGCGCGCCCCTTGTCGACCAGGAAGAAGCCGACGTGGCGCCGTACGCTGCCGGGCGGCTCCCCTGATTGCTCGCACAACGCGACTGCGGCGTGGGCGATCTCCCGCTCGCTGCCGTGGCCGCCGCGCGCCAGCCGCTCCACGACGTGGCGGTAGTGGTCGCGGGTGGCGAAATCCATCAGGGGGTAGACGCCCGCGGGATCGCGCCGCAGTTCCGCTTCCACCAGGCTTGCGCGCTCGACGAATTCCCTCCAGTCGATCGTGGCCAGGAGGCGCAGACTACCGATGCTGTTGGCGATGGTGACCTGGTTGGAGGCCTGCAGCTGCGATTCGAGCTGCACCAGGTGCTCGATGCTTTGCCCGGACTCCGCCAGGCGCTGCTCGATCCAGTTCAGTGGCAGCGCAAGCGCAGGCCCCTGGCCCTGCAACCGCCGTGCGAGCTCAGCCACGAACGGGCTGGACATTTCCGGGTCCGTTCGTGCCATGTCGGCCACGACCAGCACCACGTTCTTTGGATCGTCCCGTGCCAGCACCATCATGGCGTCGGCCCAATGGGCGGCCAGGGCGCGACCGCGACGGTCGGCCATCACCCTGGCGGCCACTCGGCGCAGGTTTTCAATCAGCGCCAGGCGCAACATGATCGGCACCGCCCACAGCTCGCCCAGCTGCAACGGGGTCACTTGCTGATAGGCCTGGATGAACCGCTCCAGGTTCGCGGCATCCACGCGCCCGTCCCCGTGGGAGATGGTTTCAAGGGCGATGTCGTAGACCCGCGGCAAGCCTGCCGATGCGCCGCCGCGCAGTTGGGGCAGTGCACGGCTATAGCCTCGCGGCAGGTCCTGCCGGGCGATGCGGATCTGTTCCTCGATCAGGTACAGGTTGTCGAGCAACCATTCGGCTGCGGGCGTGATGGCCCAGCCCAGGCGATTGACCGACGTCAGGCGCTCGCACGACTGGATCAGCGTCGCCTCGTTGTCGGCCAGGCGAGCGAGCAACCGCTCCGGTGCGCGGCGGGTCCCCAACACATGCTGCGAGGCCAATACCTCGCCGTGCGCATCCATCTCGCGCGCACTGAAAAGCTCGGCTCGCAGGATAGGTTCTGAAGCTGCTACCGGTTGCCGCGCCACCCTCCGGCGACGTTGCATGCGACGTAACCGGGCCAACAGGCGGTCGGTGGAAACCGGGCGTCTCAATGCAGCGGGTATGGGCGGCGCATGCCGGCAAGGCTTGCGGTTTGCACCGTCGCCAGGCGCGTGAATGCCTCGGCGAAGGCCATGGCCACCAGCACCGACATGGAGCGGGATTTCTTCCGCTTGCCGGCAATGATGCAAGTCCATACGTTCATTCTAGTAGCCGCCTTGCGCGCGGCCCCAGCGCGCCCACGGTCTGCCCCGTGAGCGCTGGGTTTTATCAGCGAGCTTGTGCACACTACACCCTCACGCGTAGATCATTGTTGTTTCGGCAGGAATGGCGGTGGAATGATGTGTTCGGGTCGATCCTCACCCCGTTGGATGCAAGGCGTACGGACATCATGGATATCCAGATTGAAGAAGCCGTGAAGGCCGTATTCGCCAGCCGTCGCAAGCACGACAAAGCCGTGGCCCGAATGAAACTGGACCGTTCCACCACGGGCCCCGACAAGGCTGCGAGAGCTTCACCAAGACATACCCGGTCGAGGCGATCACCGAGCGGCTGGTGCACGGTGAGTTGGTGGCGGTGCTGGAGAAAATCTTTTAACCGGGCTTGATCGAATGGCGCTTTCCGAAAAGGTTTAAATGACCGGTGGCACAAGCTGGCGATGGCGCTCCCCGGCAGACTCTCCCCCGTTATCGACGAGGGAAAGGTGCATGAAAAGGTTCCTGCAAGGCATGGCTGTGGTGTCGTTGGTGCTGGCGAGCGTTCCGCGGCCGGCGGCCGCGGTGCAAGCCCCCGGATCGATACCGGCCTCGGTGCGAACCTCCATCGAAAACGATATCAACAAGGAAATGGCCGCAGGCCGGCTTACGGGTGTGTCGCTGGCACTGACGAGCCATGGCAGGATCATCTGGGAGCAGGGCTTCGGATGGGCCGACCAGCAGGCGGGAAGGAAGGTCACGGCGCACACGCCGTTCTCCATTGCCTCCACCACCAAACCATTCACCACCACGGCGCTGATGACGCTGGTGGCGGCAGGGAAGATCAAGCTCGACCACCCAGGCAACGAATACCTCGGCAAAGCCAAGATCGTCGACGAGAACGGCCCTGCCAACGGCGTGACCGTGATGCAGATGGCAACGCACTCCGCGGGCCTGGCCTCGTTGTTTGCCATGTACCTTGACGGCACCGACGACCACCAGCCGTCGGTGGACCAGATGCTGGAAGACTATGGCCATACCATGGCCCAACCCGGCGAGCACTACGCTTACTCCAATGTCGGCATGGCGGCGCTGGCCGGCATCGTCGCCCGTCAATCGGGCATGGAATACGGGCGGTACCTGCAAAAAGCCGTGCTGGCTCCGCTTGGCCTGCACGACACCTTCTTCGGCACCGATGTTTCACGTCGCTCGTCGATGGCTGTGCGCTACACGGACGACGGCAAACCGCTACCGTTTTACCTTACCGCCACGCCAGGATCGGGCGAGGTGGTGGCCAGTGCGCACGACCTGGCGCGCTTTGCGATGTTCCACCTGAAGGATCACCTGGCTGGCCAGAAGGCGATCCTTACCGATGCACAGATCGATCAGCTCCACGCGCCGCATTCGGATGTGGCGCCAGGTTTCTTCTATGGCATGGGATGGCAGGTGCACCAGACGGACGGCAAGACGGACGTGCTGTACCACGGTGGCGGGCAGACCGGGGTGAATGCCGAATTCGTGCTGGTGCCCGGCTTCGATGTTGCCTGCATTGTTTTGAATAACCGCCATTCCGACGGGGAATTCATCACAAGCGTGCGTGACCGGTTGATCCGGGCCGTTGCCCCTTCATGGCAAGGTATACCGAAGCAACCAGTGGCTGCACCCGCGCCGCTTACCGCTGAATATCAGGGAACGTGGCGCGGGACGGTGCAGGCGCAAGGTCATCGCGTGAATGCGACGCTCGTGATCGACAAGCAGGGCAAAAGCACGTTTGCCATCGAAGGGCAGTTGCCTGCACCCATCACCGACCTGGGCATCGTGGACGGCTGGATATCCGGTGACACCACGGGGGGGACAGGCGCACCCGATGCCGAGCGTGCGAAGTTGACGAAACTGAGCCTTAGCCTGAAGTTGCGCGGCGACCGCATCGACGGCGAGATAGACGCCTGGGACAAGACGCCTGCAAGGATGACGGTGCTTCCATTCTGGGCGAAGCTGACCAGGCAGCGTTGAGCGAGCCGGGCGGGAGCTCTACTGCGTGATGGCGCGCGCGACGTCCGAAGCAAGCTGCGCCCCCAGCCCCTGCAACAGTACGGTGATAACGCGCCACTGCGCCAGCGTAAGAGCTCCCAGCACCGTCAAGCCCCACGCCGCGATCCAGAGTTTGGTGGGCATGTGCGCAATGGTGGTTTTGATGGTTGCAATATCGCACGTGTTCCTGCGTGAGTCGCTCTCTAGTGAGAGGACTCGCGTAGAGATATCTTTGAGGAGTTCGATGGACATGGTGGCATCATCGTCTTCAGTGGTCGCTTGTTCAATAGATGTGGCGGAGTTTGCGACACATCCGATACGTGGCTGGTGGTTTGGGTGCCTGAGTTGCCGTACGAATACGCCGGCTTGTGACGTTGCCAGTTCGGCTTGATTGTCAGGTTCGAGCATGTGCCTTTCCCGCCTGTTTCGTCGGCATGGTGGACGACGATAGGCCTATAACTGAAAACATGTAATGGCGCTTGAAGGTGCTCTTCCGTAGGAGAACGACGTGCGTTAAGTAGGCGTCGCGCTGACCGACCACGCCTGCGCCCGAACGCCCTCGCCACGAACTTCCACGGTGATGTCTGGAGCATTCTTGATATAGAAGCGCGTGGTATAGCCCTCCCGCTTGCCGATGACAGCTTCGATCACCGAGCCGTCGACGAAGAGGTGAACGCTGGGCTCATCGCCGACGGACAAGGGGATGCGGCGCGACGCTGCGGAGAATTCGTGCTCGTCCGGCGCAAAGGCAATACGCAGCAGTTCTTCGCTGGCCGCCGTCACGATCACTTCGAACGGCGCATCCTTCACGCCCGCGCACACCACTTCGCCGTTCGATCCGGGAAGGATGAATACGGCGTGCTCGCCAGAGCGCTTGCCTGCCAAAGATCCTGCCCGCAGCTGTTTGGTTACCGCGGGAATATCCATCCGCAAACGACCATCGGTGTCCAGGCGCAACCGCCGCGGCAGGCTGATCATGCCGGCCCAGCCCGCAGCTTCAAAGGCGTCTGATGAACGGGTTTCCTGCACCCAGCCCCAAAGGATACGTTCGCCCTGCGCATCGAGTTGGGTCTTGGGTGCGTAGAAGGCGCCGGTGTCGAGCACCCCTTGTTTGGCAGGATGGAACACCATCGTGTCGGTATCGAGCTTGCCCGACAACCAGTGGGCACGGCCTTCAGTGGAGTAGATCAGCACGTGGCCGTCTCCCAGGGGAAAGAATTCCGGGCACTCCCACATGTCGCCACCATCGTCGGCCGGGGCGCCATTCCAGTCTGCGCCCACCAGGCGGTGCTGGTACTCGAACGTCGCCAGGTCGCGCGAGCGATAAAGCAGTACGCAGCCACCCTTATGGGCCTCGCCGCTACCGACAGTCATGTAAAAGTACCCGCCCTGACGCCACAGCGATGGATCGCGGAAGCCGGTCACCTTCATGCCCGGCGGCGGATCGGCCACGATGGTTCGTGCGGGACGTTTCCAGTGATCAAGGCCGGCGTCGTCCGACCAGGAGATCATCTGTGTTTCGTGCAGTTCCTGGTCGCCATGCACGGAGGCATGCGCGACATCGGATTTGGCAACGCCGGTGTAGACCGCATATACGCGCTTGTCCACCGCCAGGCACGATCCGGTCCACACGCCGAACGAATCCGGGCTGTCTGGCACCGGCGCCATGGCCAGTGCCTCATGCCGCCAATGCACCATGTCGCGGCTCGTCGCGTGGCCCCATGACATGCCGCCGGTGATCTTCAGCGCCGCGTTGTACTGGTAAAACAGGTGGTACATGCCGTTATGGAAAATCGGCCCGTTCGGGTCGTTGATCCAGCCGGCCTTCGGCAGGAAGTGGAAGGTGGGGCGCATGGGATCGCGGGCGAGGTCGCGGGCAGGGGCCGTGCCTGGGATAAACCCATTCGCTCGCGCCAGCGGCGCCGCCAGTGCAGCCAGGATGGAAAGTGAGATGAAGTTCCTGCGGCGTGCAGAGAAATTGCCTGCGCTGGCCATGCACAACTCTCCTTCGGTTCACATGGGTATGAAAATACCATGTGATATGAAGAGCCCGTCGTGACGTGCCTGTCGCTTATTCGACCTCGGTTTTCCCGCAGCTACCGGGCCACTTCGCCGAAGCATCGAACTTCGCCAGGAACCATTCACCCGAGGCATCGCCGGCAGCATCGCGCGAGAATACGAACCCACGGCCGTCGGGTGTCACCATCGGGCCGATCTCGGTGCCGTTGACGTTGATCGAAGCGCCAAGGCGCTTTGTGCGATGCAAGCCTTTGGGACGGATGTTGGCCGCTCGCCAAGTTTTTCGCCATGCAACATCCCGATGTGAAGTTCCTCATGTCCTAATGGGTGCAGAATCCACCATAGCGACACCCGCACCGGAAGCGAAACCATGTTCGACCTCAGAAAAGTCATGCTCGTCGCGCTCATCGTGCAGCCCTGCCTGGTCGCACCCGTGCGCGCACAGCGCCAACCATCGGGCGCGGACGGCGCCGACACCTGCGTGGATGTCCAGGTGAATGGCCGGGCGGTGCTGTCCTATGCCTGTCTGTCCCGGCAAATGCTTCCCGCCGCAGGGAGCACATCGACATTGGCGGTAGCAGGTGCGGTGGAGAAAGAGTCGTCCAACCGCCGTGTGGGCCAGTTCAACCAATCGGCCCTTGGCCAGCGCATGGGTGACAACCTTGGCAAATCCGTCCACCCGGCAAGGCCCGCGGCACCATCGCCGCCGGCTCTTCTGGTTCCGCGGCCCGGCGGCTGACACGCGTCTGTCATGAAAATTGTCATCAAAGTGATGCCGTACTGTTATGCATGGCACCTAAGTTAGCCGTTGGTAGAGACCAAAGACCTTTCGGGTGGACGGGGATGGCCGTGACGCGTGGCACTGTCGCGTGGATCGGCGTCCTGGCCTGCCTTAGCTTCCCATGCCTGGGCTCCGAGCGAACGCAGCTCCCCGTGGCGCCAGCAGCGAGCCACGTGACCGATGACGAAGTTCGGTTCGACATACCGGCGCAACCGCTCGTGACGGCCCTTCGTGCCTATAGCGAGGCCACCGGCCTTGCCGTGCTGATCGACGACTCATTGACCCAGGGTCGTCAGTCGCCGGGTGTGCGGGGGCTGTTCGATCCCGCCGATGCCTTGCGAGAACTCCTGGCCGGCACCGGCCTGCGCGCACAGTACGCGGCCCATGGCGGGTTTACTGTGATCCCCGACACACGACCCGGTGCCGAGACCAACCTCAGCTTCGCCGGCTCAACATCCGAAGACGCCCACGACGACACGCCTTCCTTCGTCGAGGAAAACTACGCGCGCGAACTGCAGGCGCAGGTCACTGCGGCCCTGTGTGCTTCGGCGACGACCCGTCCGGGTACGTTCCGCCTGGCGATGCAGCTGTGGATCACGGGCACCGGCACCGTCGATAAAGTGAACCTCCTGGACACGACCGGTAATGACGGTTCCGACCGCGCCATCGCCTCTGCCGTGCGGAGTGTGCACCTGTCCCCGCCACCGGCGGCGATGCCGCAGCCGGTGACCCTGCTGCTGCGGCCGCGCACACCGGGCAAGGCCGATCCCTGCACCGGCGTGAGTGCCAGGGAGCCCGCCTGACATGCAGCCGACGATGCTCAATCTTTTCATGGAGCACTACCAGTCGTTCGCCGGACGGCTGCGCCGGCGCCGCCTCCCCGACGAATTGGTCAATGACGTGATGCAAGAGACTTTCCTGCGCGTGGAAGGCATGGGTCCTTCCGATCGGGTGGTCCACAACCCCGTGGGATACCTGTTCCGCATGGCGCTGAACGTCGCCGCCGACCAGCGCAAGGCCAACAGCAGGCTGCTGACCGGCGGTGAGATCGACGAGCTTTTGCATATTGCCGACGACTGCCTCGATCCCGCCTGGGTATTCCGCTCGCGCCAGGAAATCGGCCAGCTCGAGGCCGCCTTGATGGAACTCACGCCGCGCCAGCGCGCGATCCTGGTGGCAGCGCGTGTGGAGGAAACCCCGCAAGCCGATATCGCGCGCCATTTCGGCATTTCCACGCGCATGGTGGGCAAGGAACTGAAGAAGGCCCTGGAGCACTGTGGGCGGCAACTTGACCGAAAAGTAACGCAGCGGTTCGGTCCCGGCTCCGGTAAAACGTCTTGACTGATATGGACGGTCACCCATTCCACCGGACAACGGACGACGAGCTGCGCCGGGAAGCGCAGGCGTGGTTACTACGCCTGACCTCAGGCCACGCCACCGTGGCCGACGCCCAGGCGTTCCGCCAGTGGTGCGCGCGCAGCCCGGCACATGCCCAGGCATTTGCACGCACGCGCATGCTGTGGGAAGACCTGGCTCGCCATGCCCCGAATATCCGCGAGAGCTCGCAGCTGAGCCGGAAACAGCCCAGCCGCGATCGTGGCGGTCCGCGCATGAGCCGCCGTGCATTCATCGGTGGTGCCGTGGCCGCCACTGCCGCGGTGTTACTGGCGCGGGCGCCCATCACTGCATGGCTCGAAGCCGACGGCGCGGACCTGCGCACGGCCAAGGGCGAACAGCGCCGCGTGGAAGTGGCGCGCGGCGTGGTGGTGGAAATGAATACGCAAACCGCGATCAGGCTAGTACCCGGCGGTCGCGGCATGACCCTGCTCGAAGGCGAGGCCACGATCACGACCGGGCAGTGGCTGGCCCAGCCCTTCGCCGTGCAGGCCGGCAACGGCCGCGTGCTGGCGGCGGCATCGAGCGAGTGCAACGTGCGCTGCATGGACCGCGGCGTCCAGGTGACCTGCCTGGAAGGTTCCACGGAACTGGCCTGTGGCGGCCTGGAAGCGACGGTGAAGCCATCGCAGCAACTGGGTTATGACGACCAGGGCCCGGGCGTGGCCGTGGCGGTAAACCCGGACGTAGCCATGGCGTGGCGCCGCCAGTTGCTGATTTATGACGATGAACCCCTGTCGGCGGTCATTGACGATATCAATCGCTATCGCCCCGGCAAAATTATCCTGACCAACCGCGAACTGGCGGCACGCAAGGTGCACGCCCGGTTCTCGCTCGACCAGATGGCCGACATTGCCACGCTGATCCACGACGCCTACGGCGCTGACATCACCACGTTGCCTGGCGGGGTCATCCTCCTCGGCTGAGGCGGTGGCACGTGAATCTTTTGTGACAACGGTTCAGTGCGGCGTGCCCGCGTCCGTCTGTTAGACGAGCAGCACGTCGTTATCGGCGTGCGAACGGATTAACCACAGGGGAAACGGCGGCGTGAGCAAGCACGGGCGGCGGGTGGGCGTATGAGCGGATGTGTGCCACCGCTACGCATGGCAAGGCGAGGGCTGTGCGTCGGCATGGGCATGCTGTGGGCCGCGGCATCGGTCACACCGGCACAGGAGGCGCCCGTTGCTGCCGCGCCGGCGACATTCGATGTCAACGAATACGTGGTGGATGGCAACACCGCGTTGCCGGCCCTAGATATCGAGACGGCCGTCTACCCGTACCTCGGCCCCGGCCGGTCGATGGGTGACGTCAATGGCGCGCGCGATGCACTACAGAAGGTGTACCAGGATCGCGGCTACCAGTCGGTGGTGGTGGACGTGCCGCAGCAGGCGGTGAAGGGCGGCGTGATCCACCTGCAGGTGATGGAGAACAGCATCGGCCGCGTGCGCGTGGAAGGTGCACGCTATCACTCGCCGCAGGCCATTCGTGACGCCGTGCCGGCCCTTGCCGAAGGAACCCTGCCGAATTTCCACAACGCCCAGGACCAGCTAACCCAGGTAAACCGCCAGCCGGGCCAGCAGGTGGTGCCGGTGCTCAAGCCCGGCACGATGTCGCAGACGATGGATGTCACCCTGAAGGTAGACGACGCCTCGCCCTGGCACGGCAGCGTGGAAGTGAACAACGACCACAGCGTGAACACGCCGGAGTTGCGCACCACGGCTTCGGTGCGCAACGACAACCTGTGGCAGAAGGGACAGTCCGCTTCGTTCACCTATATCGTGGCGCCGTCCGACCGCCAGGCCGCCGAGGTGTATGCCGGTTCCTACCTGGCACCGTTGGACGACACCTGGAGCGTGCTGGGCACGGCGTACAAATCCAACAGCAACGCGAATATCGTCGGTGGCACCACGGTGCTGGGCAAGGGCAATGCCTTCGGCTTCCAGTTCATCGCCACCTTGCCCACGCATGGCGGATTTGCGCAGTCGGTGAACCTGGGCGTAAGCCGCAAGCATTTCGACCAGAACATAGGCTTCAACGGCGCCGAGTCGAAATCGCCGATCACCTATATTCCCTTCACCGCCACCTACAGCGGGCAGGTGGCACGGGAAAAATCCACCACCACGTTCTCCATCGGCGCCACGGCGGGCATGCGCGCCGGCGGCAGCAACTCGGCACAGTTCGACAACCAGCGCTACCAGGCCAAGGCTGACTTCTTCTACGCGAAGGGCGACCTGGGTCATGTGTACAACTTCACCAACGGCTTCAGCATGGCGCTGCGTGGCAGTGCCCAGGCATCGAACACATCGCTGGTATCGAGCGAACAGTTTGCCGCGGGCGGCGACAGTTCCGTGCGCGGTTACCTGGAAGCGGAAGACACCGCCGACCACGGCGTGATCGGTTCGGTGGAACTGCGCACCCCATCGCTGGGAGGCAACCTTGGTAAGCCGGTCAACGACCTGCGATTCCATGCCTTCGTCGACGCCGCCCACCTGTTGCTTTCCAATGCGCTGGCCCAGCCGGTGGACGTGAATGACCCGAGCCTGGGCGACACGCGCCAGACCCGCTTCAACCTTCTGAGTGCAGGCCTGGGTACGCGCTTTGAAGTGTTCAACATCCTTTCCGGCACGCTCGAGGTCGCCTTTCCGTTCAAGGACGGACAGTCCACGCGCGCGCACGACACACGCATCCATTTCAGTCTCAGGGCGGATCTGTAGGCCGCAAGGCCGGGGACCGTACTTTCAGGGGAATACAAGCTATGCGATTTTTGACCTTGGCCTGCCTCATCGTTCTTGCCTGGTTGCCCCAGGTGGTTCGCGCCGATACGTCCTGGTGGGATTCCGATTACGCCTATCGGAAGGCGATCACCATCGACAGCACGCCTGCCGGTGGCAACCTGACCCAGGCGACGGGGCGCGTACCCCTGCTGATTCGCCTGCACTCGGGCAATTTCCAGTTCGACGGTGTGGGTGAGGGCGGTGGTGACATCCGCTTCATCGCTGCCGACGGCAAGACGCCCCTGAACTACCAGATCGAGCGCTTTGATCCATTGCTGGGCGTAGCGATGATCTGGGTGGATATCCCGGATATCGGTGTGTCCACGCAGCAGCCTATCTGGATGTACTACGGCAACAGCAAGGCGGTGGCCACAGGCAAGGGCAGCGCGGTGTTCGACGCCGACTACAGCCTGGTCTATCACTTCGACGATGCAGCCGGGTCGAGCCCGAAAGACGCCACCGCCTACGCCAACAACGCGCAACACGGTGCCGTGCGCACCATCGATGGTGTGATCGGCAAGGCGGCGCACCTGGACGGCAGCTCGCCGCTGGTACTGCCGAGCAGTGCATCGCTCAATACCACCGACGGTGGCGGCTTCACCTTCAGCACCTGGCTGAAAGTGGACGCGCTTCCCACCGCCCGTGAACTGGTTTATGCGCGGCGCCAGGATGGCCGTGACCTCCTGGTGGGCCTGGATGCCGGTGGCCTTCCCTTCGTCGACGTCAACGGCGTGGCCTCGCAGCCCAACGCCACGGCGGGTGCCATCAAAGCCGGGCAGTGGACGCATATCGCCGTTACGGCCGCCAACGGCAAGGTCCAGCTGTATGTGAACGGCGCGCCCTATGGTGACGTCGCCGCCGCACTGCCGGCCTTTACCGTCGCCGCCACGATTGGCGCGGATGCCGCCTCGGATGCGATCACGGGCGGGGCCACGAACACGCCCGCGCCAGTCACCGCGCCTTTCGTGGGTGATCTGGACGAACTTCGCCTCTCGCGCATCGCCCGCTCCGCCACCGTCGTGCATCTTGATGCGTATGCCCAGGGCGCCGAAACCAAGCTGGTGCAGTACGGCGAAGACGAGAAGAAGTCGGGCGCCGGCTTTGGTTACTTCGGCATCATCGTCAAGTCCGTCACCGCCGATGCATGGGTGGTGATCGGCATCCTGATGATCATGGCGGTGCTGTCGTGGGTGGTGATGTGGCGCAAGGGGCGCTATGTGTCCACCATCACCGCGGCCAACGATCGTTTCCTGTCGCGCTACCACGAACTGGGCAACGACCTGCTTGGCCTGGCAGGTTCCGATACGGCCAACGCCGGCGGCCGCCGGGAATTCGGCGAGTCGTCGCTGTACCACTTGTACGCCACCGGCGCCCGGGAAGTCTGGCGCCGCCGTGATAGCAGCGGGCATGTGGTGATCGCCTCCGAATCGATCGAAGCGATCCGCGCTGCCATGGATGCCACGCTTGTGCGCGAGAACCAGGCACTGTCCAAATCGATGGTGCTGCTGACCATCGCGATTTCCGGCGGGCCCTTCCTGGGCCTGCTGGGAACGGTGGTGGGTGTGATGATCACCTTCGCCGCCATTGCCGCCGCGGGCGACGTGAACGTGAACGCCATCGCCCCCGGCATCGCCGCGGCGCTGCTGGCCACGATCGCAGGCCTTGTCGTCGCGATCCCGGCATTGTTTGGCTACAACTACCTGCTTACCCGCAACAAGAACGTCACCGCGAACATGCAGGTGTTCGTCGATGAGTTCACCACGCGCCTGGCCGAGCTGCATCGCAGCGTCGACCAGAAATCCCTGGAAGGCTAGAGGAAGTATCCCATGCGCGCCCAGGACGACGACAAGCCGTACGACGACATCAACATCACGCCCATGCTCGACCTGGCGTACGTACTGCTGGTGATCTTCATCATCATGACCACGGCCTCGGTGCAGGGCGTGAAGGTGAACCTGCCCAAGGCCAGCGCCTCGGTGAGCCTTTCCAAGGCGCAGACCAAGGCCATCACGGTGTCCGAAACCGGGCAGATCTTCCTTGATGCCTTCCCGGTAACCCTGGATGAGCTCGAGCAGCGGCTGCGCACGCAGAAGGCATCCACACCCGATTTCCCGGTGATCGTGAAAGGTGATGCCAATGTCCAGTACCAGAAGGTGGTGGACATCCTCGATCTGCTGCGCCGACTGGATCTGAGCCAGGTGGGCCTGGTCACGGGCAAGCAGTCCACATGACGTCAGGTCCTCCCAACTGGGTCGAGCCCTCGCCGGGTGCGGCGCGCTGGCAACGCTGGCGTGGCTGGATCGTGCTGTTGACGCTAGTGCTGCTGGCGGCCTTCGCCATCTGGAAGTTCGCCGGCAGCGAAGTGGGCGTGCGCCGCTCGGCGCCGCGCATCGCCACCATCACGCCATTGCCTCCGCCACCCCCGCCGCCGAAGGAAAAGCCGCCGGAGCCGAAGAAGCAGGAAGTGGAACAGGAATTGCCGAAGCCGAACAGCCCGGCGAAGCCCGTTGAAGCGCCCAAGCAGGCACCGGACACCGCCAAGCAGGTGACCATCAATGGTCCCGCCCAGGCCGGCAACGACGCCTTCAACATCGGCGCGGGCGAGGGCGGCGGCATGGTGGGCGCCAATGGCGGTACGGGTGTCGGCGGTGCGTCGTACGACCAGTACCTGGGTTATGCCATACAGCAGGCCGTGCAGCGCGACGAACGCGTCAACCGCCTCGCCTTCGAGGTGCGCGTGGACATCTGGATGGATCCCGATGGACGGCTTACCCGCGCGCAGCTGGTCAATTCTACCGGCAGTGAAAAAACCGATGCCGCGCTGGCCGAGGCCTTGCGGGCAATGCCCGCGGTCGATGTGCCACCGCCGGCAACCACGCACTTCCCCTTGCGCGTGCTGATCCGCGGCCGCCGACCCGGCTGACTTATCCATGCCCATGAACAGCACACGACTTTTTAAAGTTCCGGAGAAAAGCATGACCATGCACAAAGCCCTTCAGCGCTCGCTTCGGTTCGGCGTGCTGGCGGTGGCCATCGGGCTTGCGCTGGGCGCGGCCCCGGCGATGGCACAGACCTCGCCGTCGTCCAACGCCACGATCAACCTGGTGCGCCTGCTGGTGAAGCGCGGCGTGCTGACCCAGGCTGACGCCGATGGCCTGATCGCACAGGCCAACGCGGAAGCTGCGCAGGCAACGCCCGCCGCCGTGCCGCCGGCCGACCAGGCCGTTCCCGCCACGGGCCCGGTGCATGTGCAGTACGTGCCGCAGGTGGTGCGTAACCAGATCCGCGATGAAGTGAAGCAGGAAGTGATGGCGCAGGCGCGCGCGGAGCACTGGGCCCAGCCCGACGCCCTGCCAGGCTGGCTCGACCGCATTGCGTGGTCCGGCGACATGCGCTTCCGCGACCAATTCAACTACTTCGACAAGGGCAATGCCTCGCCAGTGGTCGACTTCGCCTCGCTCAACCGCAATGGCCCTTACGACCTCAATTCGCAGAACCCGCCGCCGTTGTTGAACACGCTGGAAAACCGCACCAACTCGCTGCGCATCCGAGCGCGCCTGAAGGCCGACATCACCTTGGGTGACACGGTAAGCGCAGGCATCGCCCTGGGTACCGGCAACGACAACAATCCGGTGTCGACCACGCAGACCCTGGGCGGCGGCTTCACCAAGAAGGATCTCTGGCTCGACCAGGCCTACCTGACCTGGAAGCCGGCCGATTGGTTCGCCATTACCGGTGGCCGCATGCCCAACCCGTTCATGAGCAGCGACCTGCTGTTTGCCAACGACCTGAACTTCGACGGCCTTGCCGGCAAGTTCAACGTGCCGCTGGTTGGCGACCTCAGCGGTTTTGCCACGGCGGGCATGTTCCCGATCGAGTACCAGGCCGATGACTTCCCCAGCACCCAGAGCCCGAAGGATTCCAGCCGCGACAAGTGGCTGACCGCCGCCCAGGTGGGCGTGAACTGGAAGATCAGCGAAGACACGCAGTGGAAGACCGCGCTGGCCTATTACCGCTTCAACGACTTGCGCGGTGAGTTGTCCAGCCCATGCGCGATCTACCAGGGCGTGGATTTCTGCAGCACCGACAACACGCGCCCGGCCTATATGCAGAAGGGCAACTCGCTGTTCCTGCTGCGTGACATCGTGCCCGATCCGTCCTCGCCCAGCGCCTACGCCCAACCGCAGTTCGTGGGCCTGGTGTACGACTACCACCTGGCCGATGCGATCACCCAGCTGGACATGCACGTAGCCGGTACGCCGCTTCGCCTGGAGGCTGAGTACGTGCGCAACATGTCTTACCACAGCGCCGATGCCTTCGGCCCGAACATCGGGCTGAACCGGCTGGTGAACAACTTCGGCAGCGGTGATATCACCGCCGACAGCTACAAGAGCGGTCCGGTGGGCTGGATGCTGCGCGCCACCCTTGGCCATCCGCAGCCTACCGAAGTCAACGACTGGAACGTGGTGTTCGCTTACAAGTACCTGCAGCCGGATGCCGTGGTCGATGGCCTGAACGATCCGGACTTCCACCTGGGCGGCACCAACGCCAAGGGCTTCGTGTTTAGCGGCAGCTACGGCCTGAACAAGTACACCTGGTTGTCAGCGCGCTACTTCAATGCCAAGCAGGTGTACGGGCCGCCGCTGTCGATTGACGTGATCCAGCTTGAAATGAACGCGCGGTTCTAGGAGGCGATGATGAAAAAACGTACCCTTCTACCGCTTGCACTCCTGCTGTCGCTGGTATTTGCAGGCAGCGTCGTTGCGCAACCGGCCAGCCTTGAATCGCGTTTGCGCGACCAGCTTCGCCAGCTGCAGGGGCAGGTGCAGGACATGCAGGGCCAACAGGCCCAGCTGCAATCGCGCAATGCTGCCCTTGAAGCCGAGCGTGACGCGGCGCGCAAGGAAGCCGAAGCCGCCCGTGCCGAGCTTGCCAGCAGCAAGGGACGCAGCGCCGGCGATGCCCAGGCACTGGCCAGTGAGCGTGCCCGCCAGCAGACGTTGCAGACCACGGCCGACCGCTACAAGCATGACTATGACCAGTCCGCCACGGCCGCACGCGCCACCGAAACCGAACGCGCGCGCCTGGCGGGACAGCTTGAACAGGTCAATGCCAGGCTCGATACCTGCGCTGCGAAGAACATCCAACTCTACGACGTGGGCAAGGAGATCCTTGATGCCTACGAACACATCGACATGGGCCAGGTGATGTCGGCACGGCAGCCTTTTGCCGCCAGTGCGCGGGTGCGCCTGGAGAACGCAGCGCAAGCCTTTGGCGACAAACTCTACGACCAGCGCTTCGACCCGGCCAAGCAGGCTCCGGGGCGCTGATGCAACCAGGCACGCATCATGGAAGAACGTCTACAGCAAGGGCAGCGGCCTGGGCCGCTCGCGGCCTACCGATGAGCGTGCCTGACGCATTGGCCGAGGCGATTCACCAGCTGATCGCCGAGCGGCACCAGCCCAATGCCGACGTGGTGCTGGACCGCTGCTCCCGCGAGGTGCTGGCGATCCTGCTCGAATCCGAGACCCACGTGCTGACGGGCCGCGCGCGTTATGTCGTGGAATCGAAGCTTCGATTGCGTCGCGTTGACCACCACACCGAAGAATTGCCGCCCCTGAAGGTGCTGTTGCACGTACTCAACGCCTGGTGCTCCGAGGGCTGGCGCTCGGCAATCCACCACGTGCTGGCCGAGCTTGCCGCCGACGAACTGGCGGCCCTGGCGGCTCTGCCGGGCCTTGATCCTGAAATCGCTTCGATGACCCGCAACAGCTTGAACAGCGAGGAATGACAGCCATGGCCCACTGTCATCCACGCGCAATGAAACGTGGCACACCAGCGTCATTACCGTGCGCAGGGACGCGCGCGACCTTTGGCGGCAGGATCGCCGCACACCGGACAAGCCCATGAGCGCACGTGCATCCAACCTTCCCGCCAACCGCCGCCCGGCGTTGCGCCGACGCACACTGGCGCAGTTGATCACACTGGCACTGGCCGCGGGCAGCATGAATGCGCATGCCGCCGGACCACAGGCATTCAGTGCGGCATGGCTGGCGCAGAAGGGGCAGCCTGGCGCTTCGAGCAACGTGACCACGCCGGGCACGGGCGGAGCGAACACGGGTGGCGCTTTGACGCCGGGCAATGCCTTGCTGCAGAAGAATGTGCAGCAGTCGATTACGAACCTGAACAATGCGGCGCAGGCTGTGGCCGCGCAGATGGCTGCGCAGAAGGCCGCCGCCAGCCTTGCCGGCACGATACCGTCGAATATCCCCAATGGCCTGGCCGTCGGCGGCCTTGCGCCGGCGGCAGGCATCGCCACCGATCCCACGTTGTGGCAGAACGCCAATGCGCCCACGCAGAGCGTGGCCAATGGCCAGACCACCGTGGAAGTGAAGCAGACGGCCGCCAAGGCGATCCTGAACTGGGATAGCTTCAATGTGGGGCGTGATACCACGCTTTACTTCAACCAGAGTGCGGGTAACCAGACCAGCGGCGGCAACCAGTGGATCGCGCTTAATCGTATCGCGGCGGGGGATTCGCCGAGCCAGATACTGGGGCATGTGAAGGCTGAGGGTACGGTGTACCTGCTTAACCGGAACGGGTTCCTGTTTGGTGGTGGCAGTACGGTTAATACGCATTCGTTGTTGGTGTCGTCGTTGGATTTGTTTAGTTCGGATGTAGTTACCAGCAACACGACGTTCTTGAATGAGGGGCTGGCTGCAACACCCGATGGTGCACCCCGCCAAGGTATGTTGGTCTCTGATTTCACGGACGGCCAGAAGCATGACGTAGTGATCGAGAAGGGTGCTTCGCTGAGCACCGGTGCCCAGGGCTTCGCACTGGTGGCGGCGCCAAATGTTAGCAATGCCGGCCAGGTGGTGGCTGACGATGGGCAAGCGATCCTGGTAGCCGCAACCAACGTGGGCAGCACCGGTGCTACCGGCCCCCTGCACGCATATGCCAGCACGCTGATATTCTCCGGCCAGGATTATCTGGCGAACCGTGGAACTGCGCTAAACACTGGCCTGGTGCAGGCACGTCGCGGCGGCGTGCAGCTGCTCGGCTACAACGTGGACCAGGAAGGTGTTGTGCTGGCTTCCACCAGCATCAGCCAGCCGGGCAGCATCGAACTGCGGGCACAGGATTACGGCAACAGTTCTACCGTTACCATCGGTTCATTCGCTCGGTCTGGCAGCCTGACGTTCGGCACGGGATCGGTCACCACCATCCTGCCTGAGAAGGATGGCGCCACCACTTCGTCCAGCCCAAGCGCCGACAAGGTCTTCGTGAACGGTGCGGTCACTCTCGTCGGCGGCACAGTGACATTCGCCAGCGGCTCGCAAGTCGAAGCGCCGGCCGCAACCCTCGATGTCGCCGCCATTCGGAACAATGCGAATTCGCTGCCGTTGCCCAACGCCGGCAGAGTATACGTCGACGACGGCGCGGTGATCGACGTCTCCGGGTTGGCCAATGTCGTGCTGCCGGTGTCGGCGTTGTTAGTGGACATCCCGCGTATTGGCCAAAACGAACTGGCGAACTCCCCGCTATTGCGCAACAGCTTCCTGTATACGCAAAAAGACATCCTGATCGACAGCAGCCAGTCGGGAACGCGCGCCGACGGCCTGGACTGGGTCGGCAGCCCCATCCTGAACGTGGCTGGCTATGTCGACAACGTGCCGCGTGATATTTCGCAGATGCTCACGCGAGGTGGCGCCATCAGCCTGAACGGCGATGAGGTGATCGTACACTCGGGCGCCCAGCTAAAGCTCGATGGCGGCTACCTCGCCTACCAGGCGGGCTGGATAGACACCCCCAACCTGCTCGGTGCCGACGGCCGCATTTACAACATCGCCACGGCCGATCCGCAAATGGATTACGTCGGGTTTGCGGGCCAGTACTCGATTAACCACCCGCGCTGGGGTGTTTCGCAAACGTACAATTCGCCGATCCTTGCAGGGACCCGGCGCTGGGATGAAGGTTTCATCAGCGGCAGCGCCGCCGGCAGCCTGACCATCGATGCCGACGATGCACTGGTGCTTGACGGCGATATCTCGGCTATCGCGTATGTCGGCCGCAACCAGATCGTCAACGGCACGCCGCCCGCACCCGGGATACTGGAAATCGAGGTCATGCCAGCCTCGACCATTCGCCGGGCGACTACACCAGGCATCCGTTTGCAGCAGTCATCGCTCACTCTCGATGACCTGGTTCCGGGTTTCGCTGCCGATACCCCCTGGGACATGGTTCTCGCCTCACAGGACGCAACCGCGACAACGGAAGATAACCTGCGGAACTGGCTGATTATCCCAGCCGACACCATTACCCGTGCCGGGTTCGGCAGTGTCACGATCAATGCGGACTCCTTCGGGAACTACGCACCGATCGTGGAGGCGCCGGGCACGGTGCTGGCGGTCGCGCCCGGCGGGTTGATCAACCTGGAAGGCTCCCGCATCGACATCCTCGGTACGCTCACCGCACCGTCGGGCCAGATACAGTTGACCACCCACACGCCGAGCGCGCAGGCCGGTGAGGATGGCTCGGCGTCGCTGCAGGGCGCGGACATTACGCTGGGTGATAGCGCCGTTGTCAGCACGCGTGGGCTGTGGGTAAATGATAGCGGTGCAAGTTCCGATGCCTTGCAGGGCGACCTCTACATCAACGGTGGCAGCGTTAGCCTGACCACGGACCAGGCCTATTTGGGCAGTCCCGACAAACTCGTCGATGGCACAGGGTCGATCGTGCTGCAGGCCGGCAGCATGATTGATGTCTCCGGCGGCGGTTACGTAGGCGCCGATGGCCTGGTTCGCATCCGCGACGGCGTGCCCGAGGGTGAGGGCGGCGATGTGTCGCTGGTGACCTATGGTGGCCCGCAGGTGTTCGGCGTGAATGCCAGCTCGCCGACCACCTTGCACGGTGGCCGTATCACCATGGGCGGCAGCATCCTGGGCTACGGTTTCAGCGGTGGCGGCAACTTCACCTTACAGGCGCCGGCGATCGAGATTGGCGGCGACAGCAATCATCTGCTGACACCCGATACGCTCCATCTCGACGCCGGATTCTTCGCCGGCAAGGGTTTTGACAACTATTCTTTGAGTGCCATAGCGGACGCGACGGTTGCCGCGGGTACCTCCGTGAAAGTGCAACGCGACAACCTCCTGCCGGATCTTGACGCGCTGCGCACGGCGACCACGGGGAGCGATATCTACTCCTATGCGGCCATCGGCAGCCTGGATGCTTATCACCGCTGGGCGACGCGCGACACGGCGGATGGTCGCGGTCCAGGTTTCAGCCTGGCCGCGGGTAACTATCTTGGATGGAACCGTATAGCCGCAAGCGGATCGCTCGGCCCCCCCAGTTACCCGGGCCTTACCGGCGCGTTGCTGCTGGACAATGGTTCGTCCATCGGCGTGGATGCCGGCGGCAGCGTCAACCTCGCCAGCGAGAAGTCGGTCACCGTGCTTGGGGACGTGACGGCACATGGCGGCAGCATCGACATCTCGACCCTAGCGAACTCCGTCAAGCAACCCACCATTGCACAAGTGTGGCTGGGCTCGGACGCTTCGCTTGACGCCTCAGGCGTTGCCCTGATTGATCCGCTGGCGACGCCGGTGCGGGATCCTTCGGATACCGCGTTGCCGTTCACGCCTCGCGCGGGCGTCGTGCTGGCCGGAGGATCCGTATCGCTTTCAAGCAAGGACGGCTACGTGCTTGCCAGGGAAGGCTCCCGAATCGATGTATCGGGTGTTGCAGACCAGTTTGACCTGCCGGTTGCCGCCCAGCTCTTCGTCGGCGACACATTGGGTTATCTGCGTTCACCGGTGTGGAGCGATGCTGGCGATATCAGCCTGGCAGCTACCATCGGGCTTGACGTGGACAGCACGCTTTTGGCCCACGGCGGCGGTCCGCTGGCCGACGGCGGTACGCTCACCATCTCCACCCTGGGACCAAGCCGAGTGGGATTGCCGACCCCTGCGGGCATCCTGGTACGGCAGTCGGGCGACGCGCTGGATTCTTCGCTGACACCCGGCGCTACGGTGGAAGCAAATGGCCCTTCGGGTGTCCTGAATTTCGTGGCCGACCGCCTGCATGGCTCGGGCATCTCCACCTTGGACCTCAACGCCGGGTCGGTGATCGGTTTCGCCGGCGATGTGGACATCGATGTCGCCCGCTCCTTTACTGCCGAAGCATCCACGCTCGTCGCCTTGCCCGACCAAAGCACAAGCCTGGCGACGATTGCGGGTTCTTACGCCCAGGGTGACGGCACCGTGCACATCCGTGCGCCATACGCCAGCTTCAATGGCGGTGGCAGCACCGGCGTCATCGCACGTGCAGGCGATGGAAACCTTGTCGTCGATGCCGACTTCATCGACATTGGCGATAGCGTCAATCTGCAGCAATGGGCCGGCGCGACGTTCAACGCCAGCGGCGACATCCGGTTCAACAACAACCTTGCCGCGATCAACGGTGTGGTACCGACGGGGCTGCTGTTTACCACGGGCGACCTCACCTTCAAGGCGGCCCAGCTTTATCCGGCCACCGATGACCGGTTCGTGATCGACGCCAACGCATCGGGTATCGCCGATGCCAATGGGAACGCACGTGAAACCACGATAACCTTCCTGCCCAACGGTCCATCCGATGCTCCGCTTTCCGCCGGTGGCGCGCTGCTGGTGAGCGCGGACCACATTGAGCAGGAAGGCAGCATCAAGGTGCCCGCCGGCACCCTGGTACTTGGCGTGAAGGACCCATCCGCCGACGCGGCGGCCTTCGGACTGGATCCGTCGCTGTTCCCCCTGGTTGCCACGAAGAGCGTGCATCTTGCCGATGGCAGCCTGACTTCCGTGTCGCTCGATGGCGCCACTGTTCCCTTCGGAACCACCGTTGACGGCACGGAATGGCGTTACAACGTTTCAACTGACGTCAATTCGGCCGACATCACCGCACCGCCGTCCGGGCAGATCACCATCGGCGGCACGAACCTTGCCCTGGACAAGGGTGCGGGTATCGACCTTTCCGGCGGCGGCAAGCTGCAAGCCCAGGAATGGGTACCCGGTACCGGTGGCACGCGTGACGTGCTTGCCCAGTACAGCACGGACTTCACGCAAGGCAATGGTTCGGGCACGGCAGTGCCGCAATATGCCGATGGTCGTGCGGTGTACGCCATCGTGCCGGGCTATCACGCGCCAGTGGCGGCCCACGACACATCGATCCAGTTGAACGGAAACATTCCGCCGTTGTTGGGCCAGGCTATCTATCTGTCGGGCGTGCCGGGCTTGCCCGATGGCACGTACACCTTGTTGCCAGCGGGGTATGCCACCCTCCCCGGAGCATTCCGCGTGGTCCAGGACACCGGCGCGCCCGCTGGCGTGGCCGGCCGCACGGCGATCCAGCCCGACGGCACCATCAGCGCGGTGGGTTACATGGCCAACGCACTCAGTGGTTCGCGTTCGGCGCAGACCACTACGTTCCTGTTACAGGGCGGCCCGGTATGGCAGCAGTATTCGCAGTACACCCTTTCCGACGCCGATACGTTCTTCGACAACCTGGCCAGCAAGGCGGGTAACGTCGCGCCGCCTACGCCGCGCGATGCCGCACGGCTGGTGCTTTCCGCCGGCAAGACCCTCGACCTGGGTGCAACCCTGACAGCTGAACCGGCTGAGGATGGACGTAGCTCCCAGGTGGACATCGCCGCCCAGGCGATCCAGGTCCTGGGCGATGGCGAGACCGCACGCGATGGTTACCTGCAACTCTCGGCCGATGGCCTCACCCAACTGGGTGCCGGCAGCCTGTTGGTGGGGGGTACGCGAAGCGCGGCAGATAATGGTGACCAGATCACCAGCGTGGCCGATAGCGTGGTGCTGTCCAACGATGCGACCCATCCATTGGTCGGCCAGGAAATCATGCTGGTCACGCGCGGCACGGCCAATGCCGATGCGGAAGGCGTGCTGGTGGAAAGTGGCGGCGTGATCCAGGCCCGTGGCGACGGCAATCCTTCAAGTACGCATGCGCTGGTGTTCGGCAGCGATCCGTCGGTCGATGCCAACGGCGCCAGTGTACCCGGCGTGAGCGGGGACGGTTCCATGCTGCGTGTTTCACAGAACGGTGCCGCCACCACGACGCGCTTCCAGGTTCCGGGCGTGGGTGGCGTGGCAGGTACGTCGCAGGGCCGCCTGACCATCGATGCAAGTGCCAGCATCGATGGTGGCAGTGCGCTCACCCTCGATGCCACTGGCGCTACGGTGGTTGATCCCACGGCGACATTTACAGGCAAAGCCATCGACGCCAACAGCAACCTGATCACCTTTGTCGGCAACGATGGGTCAGCCGGCCTGAGTGGGCTCGTGATCGGTCCGCAGACGCTGAACCTGTTCCGTAATGCCGACTCGGTAACCTTGCGCAGCCGCGGCGCCATCGACTTCATCGGCGACGTGAACGTCTCGCTCGACAATACGCTGGAACTAAGTGCGCCGGTGCTCGCCAGCGACGGTAGGCAGGTGGCGGTAGAGGCCGGAACCCTGCGCCTGGGCAACACCCTGGGAAGCCAGGACGGAAGCTTCGCGGCGGGCAGCGGTAGCTTTGCCGCGCAAGCCAACGAAATCGACTTCGGCCCCGGAACCACTACCTTACAGGGCTTCGGCAGCTTTGCGGCAACCGCCACGCAGGGCATGGTGGGGCAGGGAACTGGCGGCGTGGACTTTGGCAGCCTGGACGTGCACCTGCAGACACCGATCCTGATGGCCGACAGTGGCGCCGATACGAGCCTTACCACCACTGGCGCCATGACCGTCGCCCCGGGTGCGGGCACAGCCCTGCGGCGTGATGCGATGGGTGGCGCGCTTACGCTGCAGGCGGGCAGCCTTGCCATCGGCAGTGACCTGCAGGCCGCTGCAGGCAACCTGGACCTCACGGCTACGTCGGGCAATATCGACTTCCTGGCCGGAAGCCGCGCGGACACTGCTGGGGTCAACAAGACCTTCTTCGATACCCAGACTTATGCACCCGGCGGCGCACTGACGATCACGGCAACCCATGGCAATGTGAACCTGCAGCCGGGCGCCTGGCTTGATTTCGCTGGAGCTGCGCAGGGTGGCGATGCCGGTAGCCTCAACTTAACGGCTGGCGGCTCTGCGACGCTCGATGGACAGATCAATGGCCACGCAGGCGATGGTTACCGCGGCGGTTATTTCAGCCTGACATCGGGCGCGGCCGTGGACCTGGACACCATTGCCGCCATGGCCGCGGATGCCGGCTTGACCGGCATGGTGGGGGTCACCAGCGGCGCGGGCAATCTGCAGCTCTCGGGCGGCCACAACCTGGTGGCACAGAAGGTTTACCTCACCGCCAACGGCGGTGCCCTTCCCGGCGCCACTGATGGCAATGTGATCGTTGACGGAACCATCGACGCGTCGGCGCCTTCGGGCAGCCACATCGAGCTCTACGGCAAGAGCGGCGTGGATATCGAAGGCACGTTGCGCGCCACCAGTTCGATCACCGGCCAGCGTGGCGGCGATGTGGTGATCGACACCGACGGCGTGACCAATGGTTCGTTGAACACCACCTATGGGTACCAGAACGTGGACGCGGCAGGTTCGGGCTTCATCCATCTTGGCGCAAATGCGCTGGTGGACGTCTCGGGTGGGTCCAGTGACCCCTCCACGGGCGGCCATGTGAGCTTCCGCGCGCCGCTGCTGGCCGATGGCGATGTACGCATTGCCATCGATGGCGGTGGCAAGTCCATTGCAGGTGCGCGACAGGTGGACATCGAGCCTTTTGCGGTGTGGAGCAGCGGCGACAAGAACGACGACCTGAGCAAACACTTCGACGGTGTGATCGACCCGTCGGGCTGGTATGCCGACGGTAGTACGGGTGCGCCGTCGATGGTTGCCGGCAAGTGGGTGGACGCAGCCGGTAGCGTGCTCGATGCGCCGTTGGACGACGCACAGTTGAAACAGTACCTTACTAACGACTATTTCATGCCCGATTCGGCAAATGCCGATCATCAAACGTTCTACGGTTATATCGGTGGCGACGCCAGCCAGGGTGCCGGAACGCTGATGGGTTTCGTGGAACAGCCAGGCTTTGCTTTTGGCGACCGTTTCAGCGGCATTGCCAACGCGGCGGTTCGCCCCGGCATCGACCTGCGCAATCCGTTGGACGGCAACAACGGCGGCACGATCTCGGTGCTGACCAACTGGAACCTCGGTGCCGGTGTTACCGGGTCCGACGGCCAGATCACCCTGGCCTATCGCTACCAGGACCAGGCACCCATCCTGACGGTGCGCGCGGCCAATGAGCTGGACATCCAGGCCAGCATTACCGATGGCTTCTACCAGCAGAACGATGGGGCTGTGCTTGCAGATCCGGCGGCACCGCCGCCGCCGGTGAACGACAATGGCTATGCCGACGCCGTTGCCGCCTACCAGAACTCCCAGCAGTACCTGGACGCCAACGGCATCTGGAACGGCTCGATCAACCTGAAGAACGGCACCGTGGCCAGTGGCGCGACACCGGGCGGTGGCGTCGCGGACATCACCGCCGATCCGTACTACCAGCCACTGCAGGCACCGTTGCAGAACCAAACCGCCGACTAC